>NZ_DAWCVJ010000001.1:0-133550 GCF_052358865.1 Faecalibacterium sp. | reverse complement strand
AAGTCAAACAAATATGAACTTTTTCCGAAACTTTGAAAAAAGCATTGACATTAAAATTCTTTTGTATAAAATTGTTCCGTACCAAACAATTATTCAAAGGAGGTTCCACAGATGATAAAAAAACTTGTGTCTCATCTGGGCGAGTATAAGCGCGCCGCGATCCTGACACCGATGTTTTCCGCGCTGGAAGCCGTCATGGACATCCTGCTGCCCACCATCATGGCCTTCATCATCGACCTTGGCATCGCAAAGGGCGATATGAACGCCATCCTCAAGTATGGCCTGCTCACCTTCGCAGTGGCGGCCATCGCTCTGCTGCTGGGCATTCTGGCGGGCAAGTATGCCGCCGAGGCATCCACCGGCTTCGCCGGCAACCTGCGTGATGCGATGTACGAGAACATCCAGCACTACTCCTTCTCCAACATCGACAAATTCTCCACCGCCGGCCTCGTCACCCGCATGACCACCGACGTGACCAACTTACAGAACGCCTTCCAGATGATGGAGCGTATGTGTGTGCGCGCCCCGGTCCATCTGGTGTTCGCCCTCATCATGACCTTTTCCATCGGCGGCCCGCTGGCTCTCATCTTCGTGGTGGCTATCGCCTTCCTTCTGGCTGTACTGGCCAGCATCATGGTGCCCACCTTCAAGATCTTCGACCGGGTCTTCAAGAACTACGACAACCTGAACGCCTCGGTGCAGGAGAATGTCTCTGCCATCCGCGTGGTCAAGAGCTTCGTCCGCGAGGGCTTTGAGAACGAGAAGTACACCAAGGCCTGCGAGGGTCTGTACCAGCAGTTCGTCAACGCCGAGAGCCGCCTGAGCTTCAACAACCCCGCCATGCTGACGGCCATCTATGGCTGCAATATCGCCCTGAGCTGGTTCGGCGCAAAGTACATCCTCCACGGCGCACTGACCACCGGCCAGCTGAACGCTCTGTTCGGCTACATCATGAACATCCTGATGGCCCTGATGATGCTGAGCATGGCTTTCGTCATGATCTCCATGTCCGCTGCCTCCGCCAAGCGTATCGTCGAGGTCCTGGACGAAAAGACCGACCTGCCCCCGGCCAAGGCCCCGGTGCAGGAGGTCAAGGACGGCAGCATCCGCTTCGACCATGTCTCCTTCAAGTATAAGCATGGTGCAGGCCAGCCCGTCCTGAACGACATCACCTTCGACATCCGGCCCGGCGAGACGCTGGGCATCATCGGCGGCACCGGCAGCGCAAAGTCCAGTCTGGTGCAGCTCATCCCCCGCCTGTACGACGCCGAGAGCGGCACCGTCAGCGTGGGCGGCGTGGATGTCCGGGACTACGACCTCAATGTCCTCCGCCGGGAGGTCTCCATGGTGCTCCAGAAGAACGTCCTGTTCTCCGGCACCATCCTCGACAACCTCCGCTGGGGCAACGAGAACGCCAGCGAGGAAGAGTGCATCCGGATGGCCAAGCTGGCCTGCGCCGATGAGTTCATTGAGCGCTTCCCGGATAAGTACAACACTTGGATCGAGCAGGGCGGCTCCAACGTGTCCGGCGGCCAGAAGCAGCGCCTGACCATCGCCCGTGCCCTGCTGCGCAAGCCGAAGATCCTGATCCTCGACGACTCCACCAGCGCCGTGGATACCGCCACCGACGCAAAGATCCGGAAGGCGTTCCGGGAGGAGATCCCCGGCACCACTAAGATCATCATCGCACAGCGCATCTCCTCGGTGCAGGATGCCGACCGCATCCTTGTGCTGGACAATGGCCAGATCAACGGTCTGGGCACACACGAGGAGCTGCTGAAGACCAACACGATCTATCAGGAAGTCTACAACAGCCAGACACAGGGCGGCAGCGGCGACTTCGACAAGCAGGGAGGTGAGCAGTAATGGCAGAACAGAAAGCAAAGGTCGTCCACGGCCCCGGCCCCCGCGGCATGGGAGGCCCGCGTCCGAAGGTCGAAAACCCGGGCAGACTGCTCAAGCGCATCATGGCTGAGGTGTTCCAGCACTATCTGCCCCACTGCATCCTCGTGCTCATCTGCATCGTGGTCAGCGCATTGGCCAACGTGCAGGCCAGCCTGTTCCTCCAGACCCTCATCGACGACTATATCATCCCCATGACCCAGCAGCAGGACCCCAGCTTTGCGCCGCTGGCCGGTGCACTGATGCGGGTAGGCTGCATCTATGTGGTGGGCATCCTCGCCGCATGGCTCAATGCCCGCATCATGGTCAACGTCACGCAGGGCACCCTGCGCAATCTGCGCATCCAGCTCTTCACCCACATGGAGAGCCTGCCCATCCGCTACTTTGACACCCATCCCCACGGCGACATCATGTCCGTCTACACCAACGACGTGGATACCCTCCGTCAGATGCTCAGCCAGAGCATCCCCCAGCTGGTATCCAGCGCCATCACCATCGTTTCCGTCTTTGCCAGTATGTGTATGCTGAGCTGGCAGCTCACCATCGTCACCATGCTGATGGTGGCCCTGATGCTGTTCTGCTCCAAGAAGATCACCCAGCAGAGCGGCAAGTTCTTCATCGCCCAGCAGCGTGACCTCGGCAAGGTGAACGGCTACATCGAAGAGATGATGGAAGGCCAGAAGGTCGTCAAGGTCTTTACCCACGAGCAGAAGACCCTCGAGGGCTTCCGCGAGCTGAACGATAAGCTCAAGGACAGCGCCAAGCAGGCCAACAGCTTTGCCAACATCATCATGCCCGTCACCGCCCAGCTGGGCAACATCAGCTATGCCATCTGCGCTCTGGCGGGCGCAGCCATGGCCGTCAGCGGCGTCGGCAGCGTGACGCTGGGCACCGTCATGGCCTTCCTCGCCCTGAACAAGAGCTTCAATATGCCCATCAGTCAGGTATCCATGCAGGCCAACAGTATCATCATGGCGCTGGCCGGTGCAGAGCGCATCTTCAAGATGATGGATGAGCCCAGCGAGGCCGACGAGGGCTATGTCACCCTCGTCAACGCCAAGTACGATAAGGATGACACCCTCGTGGAGACCAGCGAACGCACCGGTATCTGGGCGTGGAAGCACCCCCACCACGACGGCACCACCACCTACCACAAGCTGGAGGGAGACATCACCTTCACCGACGTCGATTTCGGTTATCTGCCGGACAAGACCGTCCTCCATGACATCAACCTCTATGGCCGTCCGGGCCAGAAGATCGCCTTTGTCGGCTCCACCGGTGCCGGTAAGACCACCATCACCAACCTCATCAACCGCTTCTACGACATTCAGGACGGCAAGATCCGGTACGACGGCATCAACATCCAGAAGATCCGGAAATCCGACCTCCGCCGCTCTCTGGGCATCGTGCTGCAGGACACCCACCTGTTCACCGGCACGGTCATGGAGAACATCCGCTATGGTCGGCTGGATGCCTCTGATGAGGAGTGCATCGCCGCCGCCCGTCTGGCCAACGCCGATGGCTTTATCAAGCGTCTGCCCGACGGCTACAACACCATGCTGACCGGCGACGGCGCGAACCTGTCGCAGGGCCAGCGTCAGCTGCTGGCCATTGCCCGCGCAGCGGTCGCTGACCCGCCGGTGCTCATCCTCGACGAGGCTACTTCTTCCATCGACACCCGTACCGAGGCTCTGGTGCAGCGCGGCATGGACGGCCTCATGTATGGCCGCACCAGCTTCGTCATCGCCCACCGCCTCTCCACCGTCCGCAACGCGGACTGCATCGTGGTGCTCGAGCAGGGCCGCATCATTGAACGCGGCAGCCACGACGAGCTGATCGCCAAAAAGGGCAAGTATTACCAGCTCTACACCGGCAATCTGGCCGAAAACTAAGCGCACTACCACAAAAGCCGCCGTGCAGCCTTTCACAGCTGTACAGCGGCTTTTCTTGTGTTTCGTCGAATTTTATGGTATCCTGTAGGTGTCGGCCTTCCGACTCCATTAAATTGGGGAAGGGGGTGAAAAACCTATGGAGACATTCTTTTCCTTCATTCTGTCCGTCGCAGCCAATGTAGTTGCTCACTGCATTGACAAGTGGCTTGACGAACAGCTTAAGGCCGGTAAGCACTAACCCCTAGCAAAACAAAACGCCTCTGGTACGTCACTACCGGAGGCGTTTTGTTTGCTCATTGGTGAAAAACCATGAAGATGATTCTTCCTTCATTGATTTTATTATATGCTCTCTCTGCAAAAAAGTCAAGTGCTTCGCATTTTTGTCAGTTCAGATCGTGCTTTTTGCAGAGCTTCTTGCTCACCCAGTACATCCCGGCCCAGATGGCGATGGCGAGGATAAGGTACACCGGGTTCCGCAGCGAGCTGACCAGCGACTGGCCGAAGAGGGCCATCATTGCCACCATCACGGCCTTTCCGACCAGAAGGGTGAGCAGATAGCGCTTCTCGTCAAAATCCGAGATTCCGAAAGCCAGATGCAGAAACGCTGTGGGCGTGAAGGGCAGGACCGCCAGCATGAAGAGGGTGGCGGTGTCCACATGGCTGACCCACTGCTGGGCCTTTTTCAGCTTTTCGGAGCGGGAGGCCAGCTTCCAGAAAAAGCGCTTGACCACCCGCCGCCAGAACAGGAACACCACCGTGCCTCCGGCAGCGACGCCGACCCAGCTGTAGACAAAGCCCAACAGCCCACCATGGGCTGCGACGTTGAGGGCCACGATGGCGATGAGGGGCAGCGGCGGGAAGATGGACTCCACCATTGCCAGAAGGATAGGTGCCACCGGCCCCAGCCCCTCAAAGCTGTCCAGCAATGTCTTCCAGAATTCCAGCGTACCCAGCTGATGTATCCCGTCGATGAACATCGTTCCCATCGTGCTCGTACCCTTCCTTTCGCTTCCGCCCATTATTGAATCATAGTATATCCATCATCTATGACCGGGAGATGAACAAAATCTGAGCAATTTTGCCATTTTACAGCCTCATCTCTCCTATAACAACGGAACAGGCCCTCGTTTTCCTGCACGATTTTCTATTCTTAAGTATTCTGGGCTGCTTCGGCGGCCTGCTTTTCGGCCTTGATGCGCTGGCGTTCCAGATACTGGGCGCGCTGCCTTTTCCAGTTGGCCAGAGAAGCATCGTCCGGCATCTGGATGCAGCGGGCGAAGGCCCAGTGCAGGCCGTCCCGGCGGGACATCCGGTATTTCTGGAACACGCCCCGGCCTGCCTCGCCGCCCTTGCCCGCACAGACGGGGCACTGGGACAGGGTATACCAGCCGCTGCTCCCCTTTTTCAGCCAGACGTCGTCCGGCTGCAGGGCCGTGCCGCAGACCGGGCAGGCCATCGTGCCGATGACCGGGTCCAGCTTCCATGTGGACTGTTCCAGATAGCCCCGGAACACCTTGAAATCCCGGTAGTCGCCCGGCGTCGGGCAGAGGTTCTGGTGCAGCGTCTCGTCCTCGGTAGGGTAAGCGGCCAGCCCGGCCTGCAGGTCCAGCCTGCGGCAGATGTCGGCGGTGTAGAGGGTATCGGACAGGGCATCGTGGAAGGGTCGCTCCATCGGGATGCCCATCCGGGTGACGACGCTCTCCAGCTTCATCCCCTCGCCCTCTTTGCGGGGATGCTCCCGCAGGAAGATCTGCTGCAGGTCGTACCAGACCGTCGGACGGCTCTCGTCGAGGTTGCACAGGAAGAGGTTCTGCTTGAGCACCGGCACATCGTCCAGCCCCCACTCGGCAAACTCGGCATCGGGGCCGCACCACTTCATAAAGCGGCGGAGGCCCTGAAGGATGGGTTCGCCCTTGTCGAGGTCTTCCTGCGTCAGACCGGTGACTTTGGCGATGTGGTGCTGCAGGCTGCGGAAGATGCGGGGACGGAGGTGGATGGAGAAGGTATCCAGCACATTGGCGTCCTCGTCGATCTTGACAGCGCCGATCTCGATGATCTCGCCCCGGAGCGTCTGCTGGACGCCATGGTAATTGAAGGTAAAGGGCTTATAGCCGATATTCCACTCCAGATCGAACAAAACTAAGTTGCGCGGCATTTGCGTTTGGTATCCTTTCACAAAATGAACTTCTCGATGGCCTCAGCCACACCGTCGTGGTTGTTGTCGGCCTCCGTCACATAGTCGGCGGCCTCCTTGACGGGCGGCTCGGCGTTCTGCATGGCCACGCCCACACCGGCATAGCGGATCATGGAGCGGTCGTTGAGGCCGTCGCCGCAGGCCATCAGGTTGTCGCGGGTCAGGCCCATCTCTTCCAGCAGGCCCGCAAGGCTCACGTCCTTGGCGACGCCCAGCGGCACAGCCTCGATGAAGAAGGGGCTGGACGGGTAGAGGTCGATCTTGCCTTCAAACACCCTCCGGCCTGCCGCCAGCACCTCGTCGCGGCGGGCGGGGTCGAGGGTGATGAGCATCTTGCAGATGGGGTAGTCCACATAGGCGGCGAGGTCCTCCACCCTTTGCATGGGCAGCCCACAGGTGAAGCACTCCTTCAGCGCCCACGGGTCCTCGGGGCTTTCGGAGACGACGCCCTGCTCATTGTATGTGACGATGGCCACCTTCTGCTCCTTGGCAAAGGCGCAGAGGGCCGGCACCACCTTAGGATCCAGCCACTGGCTGTAGAGCGTCCTGCCGGTAGCGCAGTCGGTGATGGAGCCGCCGTTGTAGGAGAGGATGCAACCGCCCTTCTTGTCCAGCTCCAGCTCCCGTGCCAGCGGCACTACGCCCGCCGTGGGACGGCCCGAAGCCAGCACGATGGTCACGCCCTTGGCGGCGGCAGCGTCCAGCGCCGTCCGGGTGGCGGGGGTAACGACCTTCTGGTCGTTGGTCAGGGTGCCGTCGAGGTCGAGTGCCAGCACACGGATCTCTTTCTTTTCCATTTCCTGCCTCACTTATCTGGAACAGGCCGGAACGCGCCGCCCTGTCGCTGTTTTTGGTCATACATTGTTTATTGTACAACGGATGCAGCGTCCTGCGCAAGACTCTGGCCGAGATTTCTCTGAAATTCCCGGTTTGTTTGAAAATACAAACTGTAGTTTGCCACAAAAAACGCGAAGGGACAGTCTTCTCTAACTACTTTCCGTAAAAAGTTAATGCATCTTAACATCGTCAAAAACCCTTGCAAATTCCGAAATCCGCGCTATAATATCCGCAGAAACACTTGTACGGTGTCTTTCCCGACACCTCTGTGAAGTACGATAAAAGGAAGGTATATAAACTATGGTCGATATGAAAAAGATTGCTCTATTCGCTGCCGGCACCCTGTTCGGCTCCGCCGGCTTCAAGCTGCTGTCCAGCAGCGATGCCAAGAAGGCCTACACCCAGACCACCGCCGCTGTCCTGCGCATGAAGGACTGCACCATGGAGACCGTCAGCAAGGTACAGGAGCAGGCCAGTGACATCCTCGAGGATGCAAAGGCCATCAACGAGGCCCGCGCTGCCAAGGCTGAGGCCGAGGTCATCGAGGACACGGCTGAGGCTGCTGCCGCCGAGACCAACGAGTGATCTTACAGTCTCTGAGCCGCCTGCGGGCGGCTCTTTTTCGTGGCTATTTTTGCAATACGCAGAGGATATTCAGATATGAAATGTACTATTCTTCATGAGAGCCGCGGCCGTCTGCGGGTACACGTCTGCAACGTGCGGATGACGCTGCACCGGGCCGACGTGTTGGAAGCCTACCTGAACCACCACGACGCTGTCAGCAAGGCCAAGGTCTACGAGCGGACGGGCGACGTGGTCGTCTGCTACACCGGTTCCCGCAAGGCGGCCGTCGCCGCCCTGAGCGGCTACCGCTTCGACGACCCCGAGCTGGACGCTCTGGTCACCAGCGCCGACAGCCGCCGCATCAATCAGGAATATCAGGAAAAGATGTACGACCTCGTGGCGGGCCGGGTGCTGCGCAAGCTCTTCCTGCCTGCCCCCCTCGACGCCGCCTATACGGTGCTGCGCTCCCTCCACTTCCTCTGGAAGGGTGTGCGCTGCCTGTGGCGGCGCAGGCTGGAAGTCGAGGTACTGGACGCCCTGAGCATCGGCGTGTCCATCCTACGGAGGGATTTTGCCACCGCAGGCTCGGTCATGTTCCTACTCAACGTCGGCTCCCTGCTGGAAGAGTGGACCCGCAAGAAGAGCCTTGACGATCTTGCCCGCAGCATGGCCCTGAACGTCGATAAGGTCTGGGTGCGCGCACAGGGCACCGAGGTGTTGATGCCCCTGACCAAGGTGCACCCCGGCGACGAGATCGTCGTCCGCTCCGGCAACATGATCCCGCTGGACGGCACCGTCATCGAGGGCGAGGCCATGGTCAATCAGGCCGCGCTGACCGGCGAATCCATGCCGGTGCGGAAGATCACCGGTGCCACCGTCTACGCCGGCACGGTGGTGGAGGAGGGCGAATGCGTCCTGACCACCAAGGCCGAGGGCGGCACCAACCGCTACGACAAGATCGTGGCCATGATCGAGGAGTCCGAGAAGCTCAAGTCCAGCACCGAGAACCGTGCACTGGCTCTGGCCGATCGTCTGGTGCCTTGGTGCCTCGGCGCGACCATCGTCACCTATGCCCTGACCCGGAACGCCACCCGTGCCATCTCCTGCCTGATGGTGGATTTCTCCTGCGCCCTCAAGCTCTCGATGCCGCTGGCCGTCCTGTCCGCCATGCGGGAGTGCGGCGCAAGCCACATCACCGTCAAGGGCGGCAAATACCTTGAGGCCCTGTCCAAAGCCGATACCATCGTCTTCGACAAGACCGGCACCCTGACCCGCGCCACCCCCAAGGTGGTCAAGGTCGTGCCCTTCTCCGGCCGTACCGAGGCCGAAGTCCTTCAGCTGGCCGCCTGCCTCGAAGAGCATTTCCCCCACTCGATGGCCAACGCCGTCGTCCGGGAAGCCAAGGAGCGCGGCATCTCCCACGAGGAGATGCACTCCGAGGTGGAATATATCGTGGCCCACGGCATCGCCAGCCGGGTCAGCGGCGACCGGGTCGTCATCGGCAGCCATCACTTCGTCTTTGAGGACGAGCACTGCAGCATCCCCGAGGAGGAGCGCCAGAAGTTCGACGACCTCGAGCCGGAATACTCCCACCTCTATCTGGCTGCCTCGGGCCGTCTGGCCGGCGTCATCTGCATCGCCGACCCGCTCCGCCCGGAAGCCGCCCGTGTGCTGCGCGCCCTGCGCAGCCTCGGCATCACCCGCACGGTCATGATGACCGGCGACAGCGAGCGTACCGCCGCCGCCATCGCAAAGCAGGTGGGCGTGGACCGCTTCTTCGCTGAGGTGCTGCCCGAGGACAAGGCCGCCTTCGTCCAGAAGGCCAAGTCCGAGGGCCACACCGTCGTGATGATCGGCGACGGCATCAACGACTCCCCCGCCCTCTCCGCCGCCGACGTCGGCATCGCCATCAACTCCGGCGCTGCCATCGCCCGCGAGATCGCGGATGTGACCATCAAGGCCGACAGCCTCGAGGAGCTGGTCATCCTCAAGACCATCGCCAACTCCCTGCAGCGCCGCGTCAGCGCCAACTACCGCTTTGTGCTGACCTTCAACTCTGCCCTCATCGCACTGGGTGCTCTGGGCATCCTGCAGCCTGCCTCTTCGGCCATGCTGCACAACCTCTCCACCATCGGCATCAGCCTCAAGAGCATGACCAACCTCATCCCCGAGGAAAAGGCGCAGAAGGCGCTGGCGGAAAAGAATTAACTCCCTCCGGAATCCAAAAAAATACCGGCTGTGCAGCTGCACAGCCGGTATTTTTATGTCCAAATATTACAGTTTACTCAAGGCCGATCTGCTGGGCATATTCTTCCAGCAGCTCCCGCTCGAGGAAGGGGGTCTTGACGCCCTCGCGGTCGCGGTAGGTCTCATGGCCCTTGCCGATGACGGCGATGAGGTCGCCCTCCTGTGCATGGTCCACGGCATAGTGCAGCGCCTCGAGGCGGTCGGGGATCTCCACGAATTTGGCGTCGGGGTTGCCCTTGTTCATGCCCACACGGATGTCGGCGAGGATGTCCTCCACCTTCTCAAAGCGGTTGTTGTCCTCGGTGAGGATGGAGAAGTCAGCCATCTTGGCGCAGATCTCACCCATGCCGTAGCGGCGCAGCTTGGAGCGGTTGCCGCCGCAGCCGAACACCACCACAAGGCGGTGGGGCTTGTAGGCCCGCAGAGTGGTCAGCAGGCTCTCGGTGGAGACCTCGTTGTGGGCGTAGTCCAGCAGGATGGTGAACTTCCTGCTGATGGGCACCAGCTCGACGCGGCCCTTGACCACGCAGCGGCTCAGGCCCTCGTGGATGGCCTCATCCGGCAGGCCCAGCACCTTGCCCACGGTGAGGGCAGCCAGCGCGTTGTAGACGCTGAACTCGCCGGGCATATTGACCCTGACGTCCATATCGTCCTTGCCGGAGACATGGAACTGAACGCCGAGGAAGTCGTGGGTGCGCAGCAGCTGGTACGTACCGGCGCGGTAGTCGGCCTTTTCATCGCAGCCGTAAGTCACCAGCTTGCAGGTGTGACCTTCCAGCAGGGCCTCGGTGTTCTCGTCGTCGATGTTCACGACGCCGGTGGTGCAGCGTCGGAAGAGCTGTCCCTTCCAACTGCGGTACTCCTCGAAGGTCTTGTGCTCGCCGGGGCCGATGTGGTCGGGCGAGAGATTCGTAAAGACGCCGACGTCGTAGTGGATGCCCGCCACGCGGTCCATCATGAGGCCCTGACTGGACACCTCCATCAGAGCCGTGTCGCAGCCCGCGTCCAGAAACTCCCGGAAGGTCTTCTGCAGCTCATAGCTCTCGGGGGTGGTGTTGGCCGTCTCCTGATGATGACCGAGGAAGTAGATGCCGTTGGTGCCGATCATGCCCACCTTGCGGCCTGCGGCCTCCAGCACGCTCTTGATCATATGGGTGGTGGTGGTCTTGCCCTTGGTACCGGTGACGCCGATCATGGTCATCCGGCGGGAGGGATTGCCGAAGAGATTGCCGCTCATGAGGGCCAGCGCATAGCGGCTGCTCTCCACCTTCAGCACAGTGACGCCGGGGACGGCAGAGAGGTCGATGTCGTGCTGGACGACCAGCGCCGTGACCCCCTCGGCCGCGCACTGGGCGGCATAGTCATGGCTGTCCCGCTGGGTGCCCACGATGCAGACGAAGAGCCGCCCCGGGGCCGCCTTGCGGCTGTCGTAGATGATGTCCTCGATGTCAAGCTCAAGGCTGCCCTGCACCAGCGTATAGGGCACGCCCTCCAACAGTTGTTCCAGTTTCATGGTTCAGATGCTCCTTATTGCTGTTCTGCCGCTGCGGCAGTGGGTTCATCGGCAGGCGCGGCGTCCGCGCCCTCCGTGTCAGGTTCGGGGTCGGAGGCTTCCTCCGGCTGAGGTTCTGTCTGTGCCGGGGCCTCGGCCTGCACCGGGGCGATATAGCCCGAGGGCAGGGTCGGCTCTCCCTGTGCAAAGCGGAATTTGCGGGTGGACGAGGCGCTCAGGTGGCTCAGGTCCAGCATCCCGGTGTCGGTGGGCGAGCAGCCCTTGCCGTCCTCGTCCAGCAGGACGTATTTTGCCAGCCGGAGCTTATAGTCCAGCTCATTCAGGGTGCCCAGAAGCACACTGATGCGGCCCTGATACAGGAACGCCATCTGCTCGGGGTCTTCGAACTCGATGCGGGTGACGTCCGCCCCCAGACCGCTGCTGTCCAGCGCGGTCAGCAGGGTATTCAGGGAGTCGAGGCGCTTATCGGCGGGAGCTGCGGCCTCACTGGACGCGGCGCTGTCCGACGCCGCCGGCGTATCTGCTGCAAATTCCAGCTGGACGCCCGGCGTCGCAGACTCCGGCTCGCCGCCGTAGAGGACGGGCAGCTCCGGCTGGGCGGCGGTCTTATCCAGAATTTTCAGCCCGGCGGAGAGGCTCAGCCAGCCGCCGGAGGTCTGCATGGCGTAGGCGGCGGTGGCCGCATCGGCCCGCACCACCACCGTATTGGGATAATCCCGCTCCACATGGATGTTCTCCAGCAGCGGGAACTGCCGTTCCAGCGCGGCGGACTTCTCCGCCGGGTCAAAGCTGAAGATGTTCTCCTCGGCGTGGACTCCCAGCGCTTCCAGAATTTCGGCGCTGGAATAGCCGCCCACCTCGCTCACCACTGCTCCGTCGGACACCACCTGCAGGGTATTGATCTTGAAAAGCATGGTCACAGTGAGGTAGACGCCCACTCCGATGACACAGAGCAGCAGCGCCAGCGCAGTCAGGCGGCGGATGGCCCTGCGGCGGCGGATGGCGGCCCGGGTCAGGCGGCGCTTCTTTTTGCCCTCCCGCCGGGCCGGGCTGCGAAGGTTCGCTTCGGTGGGGCGGTAGCGGCCATTGTTCTGTGCGCTGCCGGGCCGCTGGCCGCTGCGGGGATATGGCTGTGTGCTCTGGCGGCGAGGCCTCTGGCCCTGTGGCCGGGCCGGACGGCGGGCCTGTCCTGCCCGGCTCTGGCCGTTGGGGCGGCGGGCCGTCTGCTGGGGGAACTGGATGCTGTTGTCCCCGTAGTGCTCGAAGCTCCCATCCCCGCCGGAGAAGTCCAGCGTCTGTTCCTGATAGCCCTGCGGCCGGGTGCGGCGCTGCGGAGCGGAGGCTCGCCGGTCCTGTGTCCAGTCGTAGGCTCTGCGGGAGCCGTTCTGGGTCTGCGGCCTGCGGGGCCGGGCGCTGCTCTGCGGCCCGGCACGGCGGTCATTTCGGTTCTGGGTCATGGTGCGGCGCTGCCTCCTTTCCGTCTGATTTTATCACAAGAGGGCCGTCGAATCAATCACGGGGTCTTGACCAGCTTGAGCAGGGCGTCCACGATGCGGTCGAGGCTGTCGTCCACCGAGAGGCTGCGGGCATTCCGGCCCATCGCCGCCAGCTTGCCCGGCTCAGACAGCAGACCGGAGACGGTGGAGATGAGCTTCTCACCGGTCAGGTCCTTTTCCTCGATGACCACAGCGGCCCCGGCCTTCTGCAGCTCCATAGCGTTGTAATACTGGTGGTTCTCGGCCACATTGGGGCTTGGGATGAGGACGGCGGCACGGCCCTCGGCTTCCAGCTCGGCCAGCGTCAGAGCACCGGCACGGCTGATGACGAGGTCGGCAGCGGCCAGCAGCTCGGGCATATTGTTGATGTACTCCTTCACCTCAAGGCTCTCGCCGGGGGCGAAGCCCTTTTCCTTCTCAAGGTTTTTGAACAGCTCCACGCCGTACTGTCCGGTGGCGTGGATATGGAGCACAGGCTTATTTTCCTTCTGCTCCCATGTGCAGAGGTCGGCCACCACCTCGTTGACCCGGCGTGCGCCCAGACTGCCGCCGAAGGAGAGGATGACGGTGCGGTCGCCTGCGCCCAGCTGGGCGCGGATGGCGTCCCGTTCCCCGGCCTTCTCGAACACCTCGGGCCGGACCGGGTTGCCCACCACCTGCGTCTTTTCGGGAGCGCCCAGCTTCTCGACAGCGGCGGGCACGGCGGCAAAGACGATGTCCACATCGGGGGCCAGCAGCTTGTTGGTCACACCGGGGAAGGCGTTCTGCTCGTGGATGGCGGTCTTGATGCCCTTCTTGGCGGCGCAGCGCACCACCGGGCCGGAGACATAACCGCCGCAGCCGATGACAAGGTCAGGCTGGACCTCCTTCATCATCGCCTTGGCCTTCGGGCCGGAAAGGGCCAGATTCCAGAGGGTGATGAGGTTCCGTCTGATGTTGTTGAGGGAGAGCTTCCGCTGGAAGCCGGTGATCTCGATGTGGTGGAAGGGATAGCCCGCCTGTGTCACGAGGCGGTATTCCATCCCCTCCTTCCGGCCTGCAAAATGGATCTCTGCGGTGGGGTCGGCTTTTTTGATGGCTCCCGCGATGGCCAGAGCCGGGTTGATGTGTCCGGCCGTACCGCCGGCTGCGATGAGTACACGCATGATGATTTCCTCCTTGAACGGTCAGAGGCCCATATCGGGTCTGAGTACAATGGTGTTATCCGGTTTCTTTTCCTGCTGCTCCCGCAGGGCGCGGCGGTTTTGCCGCTCGAGGCGGGCACGTTCGCCGCCCCGGCCGATGTTGATCATCACGCCCATCTCGGCCAGCAGCAGGATGAGGCTGGTGCCGCCGGAAGAGAAGAAGGGCAGTGAGATGCCGGTGTTGGGCAGGGTGTTGGTGACGACCGCGATGTTGCAGAACACCTGCCACGCGATCTGGGCCATGATGCCGATGCCCACCAGCGAGCAGTAGCGGTTCTCGGCGTGGAACGCCATCCACAGCCCCTGCACGAGGAAGAGGACGAAGAGCAGGATGACCACCACAGCCCCCACGAAGCCCAGCTCCTCGCAGACGACACTGAAGATGAAGTCGTTGGTACTTTCGGGGAGCCAGAGCTGCTTTTCGATGCTGTTGCCGAGGCCGAGGCCCGTCACGCCGCCGGAGCCGATGGCGTAAAGGCTCTGCAGGGTCTGGTCGGTCATCTTGGCAAGGTCATGCGTCCAGCCGTCGAGGCGGCTCTGCAGGTAGGGGATGGAGTCGATATGCCCCAGCAGCGTCTGCAGCAGGCTTGCGCCGAGGCCGGCACACGCCCATGTGATGACGCCGCCGCTGCCGCCCAGCATGAGGATGGTGCCCACGATGGCCGTCGTCAGGACGATGCCCGACATATGCGGCTCCAGCACCAGCAGGCCCACCACCGGGACGAGGGGCAGCAGCGGGATGACCAGCTCCCGCACGATGCGCTGGTAGAGCCATTTCCGCACCGGGATCCGGCGGGGCGAGGAGGGGTCGAGCTTTTCCAGATGGGGCGCTTTCGCGGCCAGATGGGCCGTGAGCAGGATCATCTCGAACTTGGCGATCTCCGACACCTGAACCGTGACACCGGCCACACGCAGCCAGCGGCGGCAGCCGTTCAGGGGCGCACTGAAGAGCACCGCGATGAGCATGAGGATGCAGATGAAATAGCCCGGCCAGACCAGCCTGCGCAGGAAGCGGTGGTCGATGCGGGAGAAGAGCAGCATCGCCCCCAGCCCCAGCCCCAGACAGAACATCTGGGACTTGATGTAGTAGAAGCTGTCCCCCATCCGCAGATAGCCCGTGGTGTAGCTGGCGCTGAACAGCATGATCAGCCCGAACACGATGATGACCGCCAGCGTCGCCAACCAGTTGATGAGCACCTGCGGCCATGGGCCGGGGTCTTTCTGGACGATGGCAAACGGCTCAGACTTTTTTCTTCGGATGGTCGCCATCCGCACTCCCTCCTTATGGGCCGCTCAGCTGGCCCGCGCCGCCTGCAAGGTCAGCGCGAGGCCCAGCAGGGCCAGAACTCCAAAGATATAAAAGATATTCACCGGATCAAAGCCCCGCTTCTCGAGCCAGCGGTGGAGCGGCGCAGTGCCAAACAGCTGCCGCCGCCCGCCGGAGGCCTTCCATACGACGATCTGCAGCGCCACCATGCCGCCCTCCAGCCAGTAGGGTAGAGTCAGCGGCAGGGTCAGCCCGGGCCAGCCGATGCTCAGGGGCACACAGCCCAGCGCACCGGCCAGAAACTGGCATCCCACCGCGCCGGGGCGGAGCTTTGCGGGATAAAAGTTCCAGAGCAGAAAGGCCATCAAGGCCCCGGCCAGCGCCGCCGGGAAGACGCCCAGCGGGAACCAGCCCAGAAGCGTCATGGCCGTCATGAGGCCCAGCATGGCGATGAAGGCGCAGCCGCAGACCGTGCCGTCCATCCCGTCGGCGGTGCGGACGCTCTCGGCCAGCGCCACGAGGAGCACCAGCCAGACCGCCGGGGCCAGCGGCCCGAGGGTGCAGTAGCCAAGGCCCGGAACGGCCAGCCCGTCGGGCAGGCAGTCGTTCAGCCCCAGCAGGGCCAGCACCAGCGCGCCGGAGGCCGCTTCCAGCCCCAGCCGCACCGGACGGCGCAGCCCCAGCGGCGAGCGATGCCGCAGCCGGGCCAGATCGTCCGCGAGGCCCACGCCCCCGAAGCAGAGCGCTCCGAAGAGGGCGATGAGCAGCCGGGTGGTCAGCAGGTTCTCGCTGCCCAGCAGCTCAGGCTGGGCGACGCAGGCCGCCGTCCAGCCGACGCCCACCGCCGCCATCGTGCCCGTCATGAGGCACAGCCCGCCCATCGTGGGCGGCTCGGCTTCCTTCTGAGGCTGCTGCCGGTCGTGGAACGCCCGGAGCAGCGGGGTCATTAAATTCCCGAGCGCCGCCGTGAGGAAAAATCCCAGCGTCGAGGCGACGATCAAGGCAAAACGAATCATAATAATACTCCAAGTATTTCTTTACTTCCCGCAGACGGGATAGAACAGGGCCAGCGCCTTTTCCAGCGCCATGCCGCGGCTGGCCTTGACCAGCAAAGCGTCTCCGGCCTTCATCCGGGCCAGCAGGGCGTCGGCCGCCTGCTGGTAGTCCCCGGCGTGGACCACGTCGGCAAGGCCCGCCGCTCTTGCGGCCTCCGCCGTCCGTGCAGCCTCGGGGCCGTAGGTGACGAGGGCGGTCAGCCCAGCCCCGGCCGCCTGACGGCCCAGCTCCTCGTGGGCGGGGGCGCTCATCTCCCCCAGCTCCAGCATATCGCCCAGCAGGGCAAAGCGGCGCTTGCAGGGGTACTCCCTGAACATGGCCAATGCGGCCTTCATGCTGTCGGGGTTGGCGTTGTAGCAGTCCTCAATGACGTCCATGCCGCCTGCGTGGACCACCTTCTGGCGCATACCGGTCTGCTCGAAATCGGCCAGACCCGCGATAACGCCCTCGGGCGCGAGGCCCAGACGGGTGGCGGCGGCATACGCGGCCAGCGCATTCGCCACGTTGTGACGGCCCATGGCGGGGATGGTCACTTCATAGCGGCCTGCGGCCCTGTCGCAGAGGGTGAAGGCCATGCCGTCCCCCTCCTGCCGGATGTTGAGGGCACAGACGTCGGCGCTCTCGTCGCCGAGGCTGAACCACACCGGACGGACGTGGCCGGGCAGAGCGGCTTTGCGGAGGAAGGGGTCGTCGCCGTTCAGCACGAGGGGCGAACCTTCCGCAAGGCCCGCGCAGATCTCCAGCTTCGCCTTGCAGATGTTCTCCTGACTGCCCAGATTGCCGATGTGGGACACGCCGATGCAGGTGATGATGCCCACATCGGGCCGGGCACAGCGGGCCAGACGCTCGATCTCGCCTGCGTGGCTCATGCCCATCTCCACCACGGCGTATTCGGTCTCCTTCCCGATGCGGAACAGGGTGCGGGGCAGGCCCAGCTCGTTGTTCTGGTTGCCCTCGGTCTTGATGGTATCCCCAAAGCCCGCGATGGCGGCATAGGTCATCTGCTTGGTGGTGGTCTTGCCCACGCTGCCGGTAACGCCCACCACCTTGGGGTGGAACTGGCTGCGGTAGTTCGCTCCCATGACCATCATGGCGTGGTAACTGTCGGGGCTGATGACCGCCTTTTCTGCCGGGACCCCCTCCACCGGGTGGTTCAGCACGACATAGGCCGCCCCCTCTTCCAGCGCCTTGGCCGCGAAATCGTGGCCGTCGAACCGCTCGCCCGGAAAAGCCACGAAGATGCAGCCGGGGCAGACCTCGCGGCTGTCGGTGGTCACAAGGCCGATGGGCTGGCCGTCGGCGAAGCCCTCGGGGGCAAGGCCCTTCAAAAGCAGGTCTGCTGCGATATGTTCCATAAATCATTCTCCCCTTATTAAGATGATGTAACGACTTCCGAAAGCTTCTCCCTTCGGGAGAGCCTCCCTCCATTATCCGCAGGTGATGGTAACGACGGTGCCCTTCTGGACACTGGCGCCTGCGGCCTCGCTCTGGCTCTGCACCGTGCCGGTGCTTTCCCCTGCCACCTGACAGTTCAGTCCGGCGGCGGTCAGCATCTGGCGGGCAAAGTCGGCGCTCTTGCCGCTGACGTCCGGTACCTCGGTGTGACTGCCGGAATAGGTATCGGTATACAGATAGATGGTGGTTCCGCTGGCCACTTCTGCCCCTGCATGGGGGTACTGATAGGTGACGACGGCGGCGGTCTGGCTGCTCTCGCTCTCCACCAGCTGGTGCTTGAGGCCCTTGTTGTTCAGGGCGACCTGCGCGTTGCTCCACTCCTTGCTCACGAGGTTAGGCACCTTCACGGTGGTCTGGCTGCGGTCGATGCCGTCGGTGGCGATGCCCAGATAGGGGGCGATTTCACTGATGATGTTGCCGACCACAGGCGCGGCCAGAATGGAGGAGTAGTCGGTGCGGGCGTTGTTGGGGTCGTCCAGCATGACATAGACCAGAATTTCCGGGTCGTTGGCGGGCAGGACCGCCGCGAAGGAGGCGACCTTCTTGTAGTCGCCGTCGGCGCGGCGCTCCATGTTCAGCTGCTCGGAGGTGCCGGATTTGCCGCCGATGCGGTAGCCTGCGACGTAGGCATTGGAACCGCCGCCGCTGGTGGAGCCGTCGCCCACCTCGTACTCCATGATCTGGCGGATGGTCTCGCTGGCGCTCTCGCTGATGACCTGACGGCGGACGTTCGCGCCGACCTCCTCGACCACATTGCCGTTCTGGTCGGTGATCTTATCCACCACATGGGGGGTGACAAGATAGCCGCCGTTGACCGCCGCCGAGATGGCGGTGCAGACCTGCAGCGGGGTCACGGCCATGGCCTGACCGAAGGCGGAGGACGCAAGCTGGACCTCCCCCAGCTGGTTCTTGGTGTAATACTTCATCATGCCCGTCTCATTGGGCAGGTCCACGCCGGTGCGCTCGGTGAAGCCGAAGGCGTCGAAGTAGTCATAAAAGACGCTGGAGCCGAGCCGCTGCCCCAGCTGGATGAAGTAGATGTTGCAGCTGTTGCGGAGGGCCTCGGCAAGGTTCTGGACCCCGTGAGACTTCTTTCCGGCGCAGTGGTAGGTCTCCTTCGCCACGCCGTAAGCACCGGAGCAGTTGAGGGTGGTGTAATAGGTGGCCTTGCCCGAGTCCACCCCCATCGCCGCCGTGATGACCTTAAAGACGCTTCCGGGGTAGTACAGCTCAGTGATGGCCTTGTTCTTCCACTGGATGTCACGGTAGGTGCCGGTGTAGTCCGGGTCCGGGTCGGGGATCTTCTTGCCGTTCTCGTCCAGCAGGAATTTTTTGGGGTCGTCCGGGTCCTTGAGGTAGATGGTATAGATCTCCGGCTCGGCCTGAACCTGCTCGCTCAGATAGGTCAGGTTCGCGCTGAAATCCAGCGGGTCATTGGGGTCGAAGTCGGGCTTGGAGGCCATTGCAAGGATGGCACCCGTCTTGACGTTCATGACGATGGCCGCACCGCGGTTCTCGACGTTGTTGGCGTAGACAGCCTCGTTGAGGTAGCGCTCCACTACCTCCTGCACGTTGACGTCCAGCGACAGCACCAGATTGGAGCCGTCCTTGGCGGCATAGGTGGTGGCGTTGGCGTCGGCGATGGCGTTGCCGTAGGCGTTGCGGCGGGTGATGGTGCGGCCGTTGACGCCCGCAAGGGTGGAGTCGTAGGACTTTTCCAGCCCATAGAAACCCTCGCCATCGCCATTGCAGAAGCCCAGCACCGACGCGGCAAACGCACCGTAGGGGTAATCCCGCTGGAAGCTCTTGGACGAGGAGACGGAGATGCGGCCCTTCCGGACGGTGGTGCCGTCCTCCAGCGTCTTGGCCTTGGTGTGTTCTTTGTTGTAGGTGCTGACGTATTTCTCGATGGAGAGCTTGACGGCGTTGTTCACCTTGGTGGCAAGGACCTGATAGGAGGAGGTATTCTTCGCCAGCGCGTCGTGGACGGTCTGGTACTGGGTCTGGTACTCCGCCGAAGAGGTGTCCACACGGTCAAGGCTCTCCCCGTCGCCGGAGAGTAGCCGCAGGGTGATCTGACGGCTCACCTCAGCCAGCGTCGTCTCGTCCACCGTCTTGAGGACTTCGCCCGTCTCCTCGGCGGTCTGGCTGGTGAAGAGGGCCGTGGAATAGCTGGGGTCGGCCCAGATGGTCCATACTACGCTGGTAGAGGCCAGCGTAATGCCGGAGGCGTCGTAGATCTCGCCCCGCGTCGCCTGAATGGTGCTGTCCAGCAGCTGCTGCTCGGCCGCATACTGGCGAAAGGTCGCACCCTGTTCGATCTGGATCTTATACAGGCTGTAGGTCACGATGCCCGCAGCCGCCATGACAAAAAATACCGCCGCGCCGAAGCTGAAACGCCGCAGCCGTGCGCTGAGGCGCTCGTGCGGGTCGCTGCGGCGAAGGCGGTAGTAGACGTTCCTGTGCTGGTTTTTGGAGGGCTTGTTTTGCATGGTATTCTCCTGCAGAAACCAGAAAAGCGTGCGCTGCCGCACGCTTTTCTGTCTGTTTGCTTATTTTATGCTGCCGACGGAGGCCAGAACGGTCATTGCGCCGTCGTGCAGAAAATCCGTCCACTGGTGGACAGCCGACTCCCTGCGCACCAGCACGCTCTCGCTGTCGAGGCGGATGTAGGTGATCTGGCTCTGGTCCATCTTCATCAGGCCCAGACGACCGGCCACCTCTTCCACGCTGGTGATGTTGGTCTTGCTGTTGAGGACGCTGTTGTAATAGGTGTACTGGCTTTGCTCGCTCACCAGCTCTGCCTTGGCCTTCTGGATCTGGTCGTTGACCTCCACCAGCTGGGCCTCGCTCCAGAGCAGGCTGACCGCAAGGCCCGCCAGCAGTGCCATCGAGATCAGCTGAAGCAGATGCTGCATGGCCGCCTGGACTGGGTTGAGACGGCGCTTGCCGCCCTTTTCCACCCGCAGCGCGACCTTGCGCTGCGTCTGAGGTGCTTTTCTGCGGCGCACCTCAGACGACATATCATAGGCTGGCTGACCCATAGTGATCTCCTCCTCTCACCCTGAGCGGTGCCCTGTCCGGCTCAGAGCTTTTCCAAAACGCGCAGGTGGGCAGAACGGCTCCGCCGGTTCTCCTCCAGTTCCTGCTGGTCGGCCTCGATAGGCTTTCGGGTAATGAGCTTTGCTTTCGCCTTGCCGCCGCACACGCAGACCGGAAACTCCGGCGGGCAGGTGCAGGCCGTGGACCAGCGGCGGAATTTGTTTTTCACCAGCCGGTCTTCCAGCGAATGGAAAGTGATGACGCACAGCCTTCCGCCCGGGGCGAGGTGGTCGAAGATGGTGTCCAGCCCCTCCTCCAGAGCGTCCAGCTCATGGTTGACTGCGATGCGCAGCGCCTGAAAGGTGCGCCGCGACGGGTTCTTGTTCTTGCGCCGCTCTGCCGGCGGCATGGCGCTGGCCACGATGTCGGCCAGCTGTAAGGTCGTCTCGATGGGGGCCGTCTCCCGGGCCTCCACGATATGCCCGGCGATCTGCCATGCATAGGGTTCCTCGCCGTAGTCCCGCAGGATGCGGGCAAGCTCTTCCCGGCTGGCGGTGTTCACGAGGTCTGCCGCCGTCTCCCCCTGCTGGCTCATCCGCATATCCAGCGGAGCGTCCGCCCGGTAGGAAAAGCCCCGGGCCGCGTCATCCAGCTGATGGCTGGAAACGCCGAGATCCAGCAGCGCACCGTTGATCTTCTCGATGCCGAGGTCCTCGAGGGCTTGTCCGGCATAGCGGAAATTGATCTGCACCACGGTGGCCGGAAGCCCCGCCAGACGCGCCCGGGCGGTCTGCACCGCGTCGGGGTCCTGATCCAGCGAGACGAGCCGCCCGCCCTTTGTGCCGTCGAGGCGGAGGGCGATCTGGCGGGAGTGCCCCGCGCCGCCCGCCGTGCCGTCCAGATAAATGCCTGCCGGGTCGATGTTCAGTCCGTCGAGGCACTCGTTCAGAAGCACGGGGATATGCTCAAACGAGGCCGGGTCGAACTGCGCCATCTCTTCTTTCTGTGTCATCGTGCCCAGCCTCCCTTCGTTTCGTGTTCCGAGCCGTCCGATACGCCGGACATCTCTCCGGGAGTTTGTCCCGTTTAAGTGCTGTCAAGATACCCGACGACTCTGTTTTATTGTAGCAAATCACAGCGCTGAATGCAAGTTTTTTCCTTCGCTTTTTTCCTACAAAATCGCACAAAAAAAGCCCCTGCGAATCGTCACTTTGACTCGCAGGGACTTGGAAGCCCTCTTATGCGCCGCGGCGGGGCGTCTGGCGCAGGTTCGCACGGACATTTTTCACCTGTGCGGCGTTCTCGGCCATGGTCTCCTCGGTGGTTTTCAGCATATTGTCGCAGTAATCCGTCACGGTCTGGCGGACGGTGCGGGCCTCGGTCTGGGCGGCGGAGACGATCTCCGACGCACGCTGCTGGGCGGCGCGGACGATCTCGGCCTCGCTCACAAGGATGCGGGCACGCTCTTCGGCCTTCTTCACGATGGCCTGCGCCTGTGCGTTGGCCGACTCGATGAGCTGGGCACGGTCGCTGACGATGGACTGGGCCTGCCGCAGCTCCACCGGCAGGTTCGCGCGGATGTCGTCGAGATAATCCCGGATCTGCTCCACATCCACGATGCGCTTGCCGCCCGAGAGGGGCATCCCCGTGCTCTCTTCCAGCAGATCCTCAATGGTATCCAAAAGCTCGTTGACGTTCATCAGGCTTCTCCTTCTTCCTCGGCGGCGTCTGCCGCCGGCTTGCCATATTTCCAGAGCAGGACCTTGCCGTACTTGTACTGCTTTTTCAGCTGCAAGCCGCCCACCTCAGCGGGAAGGACAAGCTTCGTTTCGCTCTCGCAGATGACGATGCCGCCGGGGGCGACGCACTTGTCCACGAGGGGGAGGATGTTTTCCAGCGTGCCGCCGTGGAAGGGCGGGTCCAGCAGCACCAGATCGAACTGCTCCCGGCAGGCAGAGAGGAAGCGCGCTGCCTCGCCGATGTTGACCCGGCTGCGGTCAAAGACGCCGCAGCTCTTGCAGTTCTTCATCACGATGCCGACGGCCTCGCGGTTCTCATCCAGAAATACACACCGGGCAGCGCCCCGGCTCAGCGCCTCGATGCCCAGCTGGCCGCTGCCTGCGTACAGGTCCAGCACACGGGCACCGGGCAGGTCGAACTGGACGATGCTGAACATCGCCTCCTTCACCTGATCGAGGGTGGGGCGGGTAATATCCGTGCCGGGCAGCGCTTCCAGCCGTCTGCCGCGGGCTTCTCCTGCAATGACTCGCATGTTTTGGCCTCCTTTGGTCTTTCCTGTTATCGTAACTTCATATTATCGTCATACCGCCGCTCTTTGTCAAGGGCAGCGCCAAGATTCGTTGCGTTCCGGGCCTGAATGTGCTAAAATTATCCCAGAACGCCGCTTTTTCGGGCGCAAGAAGGAGAGTATACATCATGAAAGTCCTGCTCATCAACGGCAGCCCCCACGAAAAGGGCTGCACCTATACCGCACTGACCCTCATCGCCGGAGAGCTGAACTCTGCCGGCATCGAGACGGAGATCCTGAACGTCGGCACCAAGCCCGTGGGCGGCTGCATCGGCTGCGGCGGCTGTGCCGCCGGCAAGGGCTGCGTCTTCGGCGGCGTGGTCAACGAGGCCATCGAGAAGGCCAAGACCGCCGACGCCTTCGTCTTCGGCACGCCGGTGCACTATGCTTCTGCCTCCGGCAACATGACCAGCTTCATGGACCGCCTCGCCTACGCAGGCGGCAAATATCTGGCCTACAAGCCCGCCGCCATCTGCTGCTCGGCCCGCCGCGCCGGTACGACGACCACCCTCGACCAGCTGGTAAAGTACCCCGAGTTCTTCCATATGCCGCTGGTGAGCGGCTCCTACTGGCCGATGGTCCACGGCTCGAACCCGGAGCAGGTGCTGCAGGACGCCGAGGGCTGCGCCGTGATGCAGGAACTGGGCCGCAACATGGCATGGCTGCTCCGGTGCATCGAGGCGGGCCGGGCCGCCGGCATCGACCACCCGGAGAACCCCCGCCGCCCGATGACGAATTTTATCCGATAAACCTCTCAGTCAAAGCCTGACGGCTTTGCCAGCTCCCCTACCGAGGGGAGCCTCTGGCGAAGAGGAAAAGCTTTGCGAAATGCCAAGGCCTCCCCTCTTTAGGGGAGGTGGCACGCCGTAGGCGTGACGGAGAGGTTTTCTCCAAGGGGCTGCTTTCCCGCCGGGGGAGCGCCCCCTTCTTTTTTGAATTTTTATTCCAAAACCGATAAAAACCGGCCCGGATTCTTTTTTCGTTCATAACTTTGTGGTAGCATAAGAGCAAAAGTATTCTTTGCCACGGAGAGCATTTGTGATGGAACACTACGATTGGAATGACGGCTGGCAGTTCACCCCGGTCTTCGACCCCGCCATCGTGCGGCCGGAGTCCCCGGAGCTGGAGCTGGAAGAGGTGCGCCTGCCCCACACGGTCAAGACCCTGCCCTACAATTACTGCAATGAGAACGACTACCAGAAGCTCTCGGGCTACCGGCGGGAGTTTTTTGCGCCCAGAGAGTGGGAGGGCCGCACCGTCCTGCTCACCTTCGGGGCCGTGGCCCACGACGCCACGGTGTTCTGCAACGGGCGGCGGGTGTTCCACCACAGCTGCGGCTACACCGCCTTTACGGTAGACCTGACCAGCGCCCTCCATCTGGGCCAGAAAAACGTGGTGGCCGTCCGCTGCGACAGCCGCGAGGACCTGAACATCCCGCCCTTCGGCGGGCAGATGGATTTTCTCACCTACGGCGGCATCTGCCGCGCCGTCTGTCTTGACGTCAAGGAGACTGCCTACCTGCGGGACATCTTCATCGAGACGAAGGCCGAGGGCGGTTTCCGCATCTACACCGCCACCGTGGGCGAGACGGTGGGCTGCACGCTGCAGGCTGAGATCCGCAGCCCCTCGGGCAGCCGGGCTTTTTATACCGGTGAGCTTTCGCTGCCCATCACCGGCGCGCTGAACAGCGTCCATCCGTGGAGCATCGAACACCCCACCCTCTACACCCTCACCGTCCGGCTCATCCGGCCCGGCACCGGCGGCCTGCCCGACCGGGTGCTGGACGAAAAGAGCTGCCGCTTCGGGTTCCGCACCTTACAGTTCGTGGCCGGGGGGCTTTATCTCAACGGCCAGCGGGTGGAGCTGCGGGGCCTCAACCGCCCCCAGAGCTACGCCTATCAGGGCTATGCCATGCCTGACAGCATCCAGCGTCTGGACGCCCAGCTGTTGAAAAAGCAGCTGGGCTGCAACGCCGTCCGGCTCACGATGCCCCCCAGCCCCGCCTTCCTCGACGCCTGCGACGAGCTGGGTCTGCTGGTCTTTGTGGAGATGCCCGGCTGGCAGTATGTGGGCGACGACATCTGGAAAGCGCAGGCGCTGCAGAACTGCCGCGAGATGGTCTGCCAGTGCCGCAGCCATCCCAGCATCTTCCTCTGGGGCGTCCGGGTCTGCGGCAGCGCCGACGACGAGAGCTTCTATAAGCGCACCAACGAGACGGTTCACCGTCTCGACCCCACCCGCCCCACGGCGGGCACCCGCAACACCCGCCGCAGCCAGCTTCTGGAGGACGTCTACGCCTACACCGACTACTCCTACCGGGGCCGGGGCGTCGGCTGCGAGGCCCGCACTGCCGTCACCCCCGACCCCCGGAAAGGCTACCTCATCAGCGAGTTCGAGGGAGCACAGTTCCCGGCCAAGCCCTTCGACGACGAGCCGCACCGTCTGGCACAGGCGCTGCGCTATGCCGCTGTCCTCAACGACACCATCGCCCAGCAGGGGGTGGCCGGCAGCTTCGGCTGGTGCATGACCGACTACAACACCCATCGGGAGTTCGGCAGCGGCGACCGCATCAGCTATCAGGGCGTGATGGACCTGTTCCGCAACCCCAAGCTCTCTGCCGCCGTCTACGCCAGCCAGAAGCTCCCCCGCTCCCCCTCTGACATCGTGCTGGAGGTCTCGTCCACCATGGCGCCGGGCGACCATCCGGGCGGCTTTGCGGGGGCGTGCTGGGCCTTCACCAACGCCGACAGTCTGCGGTTCTACCGGGACAACGACTTCGTGGCCGAGTTCGCACCCGACCGCCGGGGCCGTTTCGCGGCTCTGCCTCACCCGCCCATCGAGATCCACGACTTCGTGGGCCTGCTGCTGGAAAAGTATGAGGGCCTCGACCGGGCCGCCGCGCCGCAGGTAGCCGCTATCCTCAACGAGATGCGCCGGGACGCCATGGAGCTTTCGCCCCTGTCCCGGGCGCGGATGTACTCGCTGCGTCTGAGCTGGAACGAGCTGCTGCAACTCTACTACAAATATATCGGTGTGCTGGGCAGCCCCTCCGCCGTCTACCGCTTCGAGGCGGTGTGGCATGGCCGGGCCGTCCGCACCGTCGTGAAGGAGCCGGTGCAGAGCGTCCGTCTGGAATGCACCGTCCACAACCCCATCCTCACCGACGGCCCCACATGGGACTGCGCCGCCGTCAGCCTCCGGGCCATCGACCAGAACGGCAACCTCCTGCCCTACTGCGGCGAGGCCGTCCAGTTGAGCGTGGAGGGGCCGCTGCGCATCCTCGGCCCCAGCGTCGTGCCTCTGCGGGGCGGCATGGCAGGCACCTATCTTGCCACCACCGGCGAGGCCGGCCCGGCCCGGCTGCGCTGCCGGATGGAAGGTGCGCTGGACACCGAAGCCTCCCTTACCATCCGCTGCCGGGAGGAGGAGAGGGGTTAAATCTCGTCTCTTTACGATAGGTTTGCACTCTGTTCAAAATTTTCTCATGGTTGCATGGTATCCTGAGAGCAGAAAAATACCGAGGGGCGGCGCACCCGCCCCTCTTTTATGAGGAAGGACGTTTATGAAAGAAAAGATCCGCCAGTTCATGATCGGCCGCTACGGCACCGACGGCCTGAACCAGTTTTTGAACATCGCATCCCTTGTGCTGGTGCTGGCCTATATCCTCACCCGGCTTCCTCTGCTGCTGTATGTCGGCGTGGTGCTGCTGGGCTTCTGCTACTACCGGATGTTCAGCCGCAACATCTCCAAGCGCACCGAGGAGAACTATCGATACTACGCCGTGAAGGACCGCATCCGCAGCAAATTCAGCAGCCTGCGCGACCAGTGGAACAACCGCAAGCTCTACCACTACTACCGCTGCCCCCAGTGCCGCCAGAAGCTGCGGGTGCCCCGGGGCCGGGGCCGCATCCAGATCTCCTGCCCCCGCTGCGGCACCCAGTTCATCAAGAAGAGCTGAGCCATGTTTGGATACGTCATCCCCGATCAGGCCGCACTGGACGATGCGGCCAAGGCCCGCTACCGCACGGCCTACTGCGGGCTTTGCCGCCGTATCGGCGCGCTCCACGGGCTGCGGGGCCGTCTGACCCTGAGCTATGACCTGACCTTCCTGAACCTGCTGCTCTCCAGCCTCTATGAGGGCGAGAGCGCGTGCATCACCGGCAGCAGCCACTGCCCCATCCACCCCATCCGGAAGGTGAGCTGGCGGCACAGCGGCCCCACCGACTACTGCGCCGATCTGAGCGTGGCCCTCCACTATTACAACGCCGCCGACAAGTGGAACGACGACCGCAGCCTCCTCGGCCTCGGCTTCGAGAAGCTGCTGGACGCCCCCACGCAGGAGGCCGCCAAGCGCTGGCCCCGCCAGTGCGCCGCCATCCGCTCCTGCCTCGACCGTCTGGCCCGGCTGGAAGCCGAGGGCAGCGAAGACCTCGATGCGGTGTCTGGCTGCTTCGGGGAGTTGATGGCCGAGCTGTTCGACTATCGGCAGGATCACTGGTCCCCCGAGCTGCGAAGCATCGGCTTCCATCTGGGCAAGTTCATCTACCTGCTGGATGCCTACGACGACCTCGCCCGGGACGAGAAAAAAGGCGCGTACAACCCGCTGCGCTCCCTCAGCCGCCAGCCCGACTATGAGGAGGAGATGCGGGACATCTTCGAGCTGCTTCTGGCCCGGTGCGCCAGAAGCTTCGAGCGTCTGCCCTGTGTGGAGGATGCCGACCTGCTGCGGAACATCCTGTACTCCGGTGTATGGCTCAAATACAACTGCAAACAGGCCAAGGAAGCCGGAAAAAAATAAACGATTCCGCCCAAAAGGCGGATATTCTTTTGATTTGCGCTTGATTTTACAGGCGCTGTCCTGTAGACTGTAATACTGTATGGAACGAAAGGGCCGCGCAAGGCCTGAGAGAGACGTGAGGAAGTAGACCCATGAGAGATCCCTATGAGGTGCTGGGCATCCAGCGCGGCGCGACCGACGACGAGATAAAGAAAGCCTATCGGGCCAAGTGCAAGCGCTGGCACCCTGACCTGAACCCCAACGACCCCACCGCAGAGGAGCACTTCAAGGAGGTGCAGGCGGCTTATGACGCCATCACCAAGGGCGAGACCGGGCCTCAGATGGGCGGCCCGTCCGGCTATGGCCAGCAAAGCTACGGCGGCTACCAGCAGGGGTACAGTGGCTACCAGCAGGGCTACGGCTCAAACGGCTGGCAGCAGGGCGATTTCGACTTCGGGTTCGACCCCTTTGGCTTTGGGTTCGGCTTCGGCGGCTATCAGCAGCAGAGCGGGGCCAGCTATTCCGGCTCGGACAGCCCCGAGATGCAGGCGGCCCGCAACTTTGTTTCGAATGGCCGCTATGCGGAGGCCCGCCGGGTGCTGGATGGCATGAACAGCCGCTCGGCGCGGTGGTACTACCTCTCCTCGCTGGCCAATCAGGGCCTCGGCAACAGCATCGACGCGCTGCAGGACGCCCGCCGCGCCGTCCAGCTGGACCCCAATAACACCGAATACCAGATGCACCTGCGCCGGATGCAGAACCCCGGCCAGACCTACCGCACCCAGACCACCTACGCCCAGCCCGGCGGGCTGATGCGCTGGTGCTGGAGCATGATCCTGCTCAACCTGCTGTGCAACTGCTGCTGCGGAGGCGGCTGGGGCTGGCGGTTCCGGATGTAAGCAAGACAGAAAAACCTCCCGTACTGGCGTACGGGAGGTTTTTCTGTTGACGTTAATAGATCACGATGGTGCGGGTGATCTTCTCGCAGGAGTAGTTGCCCGTGGCCTGAGCGGTCTGGGTGTAGGTGCCCGGCTCGGTGGGGAACTCGGTGGACTTGCTGCTGAGCAGGCCCTTCTTCTTATAGGTGTAAGTGACCTTCGCGTCATTGGCCACCACGCCGTCCGACTCCAGCAGAGCGCCGGTGTTGTGGGCTTCGGCCTCGGCCAGCGTCACAGCGGGCAGCTCCTCGGCCCAGTAGAGGCGGACGCCCTCCGTCTTGGGCTTGATCCGGAACATGGCCACACCGGCGGTGTTCAGGTCGCCGGACTGCAGCGCCACAGCACCCGCGATGTACCGGCCCGAATCCACCGGCTGTTCATCCAGATAGATGCGGCTGAACACGCCCTCAGGCAGGTAGCGTCGGATCATTTCCAGCGAGAGCTTAAGGCCCAGCGACATATCCTTCAGGGTGGGGATATAGAATTTCAGGGCATCCATCACCTTGACGACCTCATCGGCCACGCTCAGAAGCACGCTGACGTCGTTTCCGTCGATGAGCTGTTTGACATAGGCATAGACGTTGAACTCCTCCACCTGATCGGGGGTCTTGGACATCTTGCGGGGCAGGGGTATCATCTTGAGCAGGGTGCGGAGCTTATCGGAGAGCACGAGGGTGACGTAGCCTTTGGCTTCGCCCTTGACGCCCAGCACCACGCCGATATACTGTACGTCTGCCGGGCGGGTGACCACCGACAGCTCGAACGGGGAGCCATAGACCAGCTTGCCGGTGGCCTGCAGGCGGATGGAGACGGCCTCGTTGGTCTCCTCCATCTGAGTCTGCGAAGCGAGGGGCAGCTCGGTCTGGGCCGCTGCGGCAAACGCCGGAGTCATCATGCTCAGCATGAGGGCTGCTGTCAGGAGCAGCGAGAGCATTCTTTTGGCCTTCATATGGACAAACCTCCTGTATTCATCATCTTCGCCGGGCGGGCAGATGCCCATGACCCAGCTAGAATAATTTTACCGCAAATCCCTGTCAGGGTCAATAACGGGATTCAAGCAAAAGGGCCGCTGCTCTGGATGGCAGCGGCCCTTCTCCGTTCTCTTACAGGATGCGCACCCGGATAACGGCGGGGATCGCCGAGAGCTTTGCAGCCAGCGTGGCGTCCACTGCGCCGGTGGCGTCCAGCATGGTGTAGGCCATGTTCTTCTTGCTCTTGTTGACCATGTTCTCGATGTTCAGGCCCGCCTCGGTGGTCAGGGCAGTGATCTGGCTGATCATGCCCGGCTCATTCTTGTGGATGATGCAGATGCGCTTGCCTCCGGCGCGGGGCTGGTGCACCTCGGGCATATTCACCGAGTGGGTGATATTGCCGTTCTTGAGGTAGTCGCTGATCTCCTGCGCGGCCATGACGGCGCAGTTGTCCTCCGCTTCCGGGGTGGACGCGCCCAGATGGGGCGTGCAGATGACGCCCGGACGGCCCAGCAGGGCCTCGGAGGGGAAGTCGGTCATGTAGCCGGATACCTTGCCGGTGTCGAGGGCCTCCAGCAGGGCGTCGGTGTTGACCAGCTCGCCGCGGGCATAGTTCAGCAGCTTGACACCGTCTTTGCAGAGGGACAGTGTCTGGGCGTTGATGGTGTCCTTGGTGGTGGGCAGATAGGGCACATGGATGGTGATGTAGTCGCAGAGAGGCAGCATATCGTTCAGATTGACGCAGTGGTGGACCTGACTGCTCAGATTCCACGCAGCATCGATGGAGATGTAGGGGTCGTAGCCGTAGACCTCCATGCCCAGCTCGATGGCACAGTTGGCGACGCGGGAGCCGATGGCACCCAGACCGATGACGCCGAGGGTCTTGCCCTTGATCTCGTTGCCCACGAACTGCTTCTTGCCCTTCTCCACACTCTTTGCCATGGCGGGATCTCCGGCAAGGCCCTGCGTCCACTGGGCAGCGGCGGGCACGTTGCGGCTGCCTGCGATGAGCATTCCGATGACCAGCTCGGCCACGGCATTGGCGTTGGCGCCGGGGGTGTTGAAGACCACGATGCCCTGCTCACTGCACCGGTCGAGGGGGATGTTGTTGACGCCTGCACCGGCGCGGGCGATGGCCAGCAGGCCGTCGTTGAAGGTGGTGTTCAGCAGGTCAGCGCTGCGGACGAGGATGCCGTCCGGGGCGTCAGCATCCACCGACACGTCGAAGAGGTTCTTGTTCAGCTTTGTCAGACCCACCGGGCTGATGGCGTTCAGGGTTTTTATCGTAAACATTGGTTTATCTCCTTACGCATTATCCTTGCGGAACTTCTCCATGAAGTCCACCAGCTTGTCAACGCCCTCGGCGGGCATTGCGTTGTAGATGGAGGCGCGCATACCGCCCACGAGGCGGTGGCCCTTCAGGTTGACGAAGCCGGCGTCTGCGGCCTCGGCGCAGAACTTCTTGTCGAGGTCGGGGTCCGGGCTGGTGAAGGTGACATTCATGGTGCTGCGGTAACGGTGCTCGACGGGGTTCTTGAAGAAGTCCTGACCGTCGAGGTAATCGTAGAGGACCTTTGCCTTGGCTTCGTTGATCTCCTGCATCTTGGCGAGGCCGCCGATGTCATTCTCCAGATACTTGAGCACCAGACCGGTCATATAGATGCACCAGCAGGGCGGGGTGTTGTACATGCTGTCCTTGGCCAGCAGGGTGGTGTAGTTCATCATGGTGGGCACAGTGTCGGCCGCGTGGCCCAGCAGGTCGTCCCGGACGATAGCGATGGCCATGCCAGCGGGGGCGACGTTCTTCTGGACGCCAAAGTAGATGCAGCCGTATTTCGTCACATCCACGGGCTTGGAGAGGATCATGGAGCTCATATCGGCCACCAGCGGCACGCCCTCCACCTGCGGCAGCTCGACGTACTGGGTGCCGAAGATGGTGTTGTTCTGGCAGATGTGGATGTAGCTGGCGTCCTTGTCGTAATCGATGGCGTTCACATCGGGAATATAGGTGAAGTTCCTGTCCTTGCTGGAGGCGACGATCTTTGCCTCGCCGAACTTTGCGGCCTCCTTGGCGGCCAGATTGGAGAAGTTGCCGGTGACGATGTAGTCGGCCTTGCCGGTGGTCATGAAGTTCAGGGGCACCATGGCGAACTGCTGGGTCGCGCCGCCCTGAAAGAAGCCGACCTTATAATTATCCGGAATGTTCATCACCCGGCGCAGGGTGGCTTCGGTGTCCGTGATGATGGCGTCGAACCACTTGCTGCGATGGCTCATCTCCATCACGCTCTGGCCGCTGTCGCCATACTCGAGCAGCTCTGCCTGAGCCTGCTTGAGCACCTTTTCGGGTAACATGCTGGGACCTGCGCTGAAATTATAAACTCGTGCCATGGATCGCACTCTCCTTTTCCTCTTCCTGACGGCCCCTTCGGGCGTTGTGCTCTGGATTTGTCCGTAGTATAATGGTTTCAGGGGGTGCAAAACAAGAGCAGCTTTGCACAAAGTTCGGCCTCCAAAGTCCGGGCCATCAGCACGAAGCGCACAATTGTCTTTGCCACAGGGACGTTTTCAGAGACATCTGTAAAATATATGCCCTATTCCCGCATGAATGCTGGATTTTCCGCCCTTGCTCTCTCCGTCGATTTCTGTTATAATGGCAGCATCTAAGACAAACGTAAAATCAAGTTTTTGCTTAGAAAAGGAGAGAAACGCCCCATGTATGGCATTCCGGACCGATTGAAGCCCCTTTCGGCGGCAGAGGAGCAGGTGCTTCTGGCCCTGTGGGACTGCAAGCCGCCTGCGTCGCGGCGGGACATCGGGGCGCGTCTGGCCGCAAAAGGCTGGGCCGCTGCCACCGTGCTGAATTTTTTGTACCGGCTGGAAGAAAAAGGCTGGGTCATCTGCACCAAGGAGCAGAATCGCAACCTCTACTCCCCCACCGTCACCCGCCGGGCCTACGGCGTCTTCACCATGCGCCAGCGTCTGGACACCGTCTTTGGCGGCGACCTCGCACAGGCCGTGCGGGCGCTGGTGAGCGAGAGCGGCTGCTCCCAGAGCGAACTGGAACAGGCCATCGCCGTGCTGAACGAAAAGCACGCAGAGGCGGAAGAATACGATCTGTACGACCCCTACGGTTAGCCCTCTCCCAAAGGTCGAGCCAATGTACTGCCATCCGTAAGGCACCGGGCCTTCCGGTCTGGCTTTTTTGGAGGATATTATTTATGGATTGCAAACTGCGCACCCAAAACTGTGGCGGCTGCCCGATGCTGAGCACCGAATACGCCGAACAGCTCAAAAAGAAAGAATCCGCCGTCCGCGCCCTGCTGGGCAAATACGGCCCTGTCGCCCCCATCCGGGGGATGGAGACGCCCTATCACTACCGCAATAAAGTGATCTCCACCTTTGCACCCGCCCCCGGTGGAAAACTCACCTCCGGCATCTACGCGGCCCGCACCCACAAGGTGCTTCCGGTGGAGAGCTGCCTGCTTCAGGACGAGGTGCTGGACAAGGTGATGCTGGCCGTCCGCGCCGCCGCCAACACCTGCCGCTACCAGTCCTTCCACGAGGACAAGGGCACCGGCCTGCTGCGCCACTGTCTGCTCCGCCGGGGCGTCGCCACCGGTCAGGTGATGGTCGTGCTGGTCACTGCCCAGCCCGTCCTGCCCGGCGCAAAGAACTTCGTCAAGGCCCTGCTGGCTGAGGCCGAAAAGCGGGGCGTCCCCGTCACCACCGTCGTCCAGAACTACAACCCCCGCCGCACCAGCGTCGTTCTGGGCGAGGACGAAAAAGTCCTCTACGGCAAGGGCTTCATCCTCGACACCCTCTGCGGCAAGACCTACGCCCTCAGCCCCCGCAGCTTCTATCAGGTCAACCCCATCCAGACCGCCGTGCTCTACGGGCTGGCCGTGGACGCCGCCCGCCTCACCGGCAGAGAGGTCGTCCTCGACGCCTACTGCGGCATCGGCACCATCGGCCTGACGGCCTCCGACAAGGCCCGTCAGGTGGTGGGTGTGGAGCTGAACCGGGATGCCGTCCGGGATGCCATCGGCAACGCAAAGCACAACGGCGTGAAAAACGCCCGCTTCTTCGCCGCCGACGCCACGGCATGGATCCGGGAAGCCGCCGACGCAGGCCAGAAGGCCGATGTCGTCTTCATGGACCCGCCCCGGGAAGGCTCGACGCCCGCTTTTCTCGAAAGCGTGGCCCGCATGGCCCCGAAGCGGATCGTCTACGTCAGCTGCAACCCCGAGACGATGGCCCGCGACCTCGCCCTCCTGACCCAGAAGGGCTACCGCGCCGAGGGCTTTACCCCGGTGGATATGTTCCCCCACAGCGCCCATTGTGAGGTGGTTTGTGCATTGTCCAGAATGACACCGGAGAAGAAAAAGCAGCCTAGACAATAAAAAGGAGCTGGCCGACGATGGAAACGCCAAAGTATTTCTTCCAATACAGAGACGACGCACAGAAACTGTTCCTGCGGGAATACGTTTATACGCTCGGAACCTTCCATTATAATTGGCACGATGAAATCGAACTTCTCGTCATTCTGCGCGGCAGAGCGGACATCTGCACCGGAGGCTGTGTCTATCAGCTGGAAGAAGACGACATGATTCTGATTAATTCCAACGAAGGTCATGCAACACTGGCACGCAGTGCAGACTGTCTCGCCTTTCTGATTCGTTTTTCGCCGACGGTCTTTGAAGCATATGATGCGAATTATCGTGCATTACGGTTTCAGCTGCTCACAGACAGCAGCTCCCGCTCACAGCTGCCATACCGGCTGCTGCGAATGTACATGACCAAAATGCTGCTTGCGATGGACACGGATGAACAGAAAAATCTTCTTCAGATGCAAAGCGGCTTATACCCGCTTTTGGAGCTGCTGCAAAGCCAGTTCCGACAGCCTGCTTCCGGCAAATCGGGCATCAGCAGCAGCCGAAGCAGGCTGTTGGTACAGCAGATGATTCAATACATTGAAAAGCACTATCAGGAAAAAGTCACGCTGAACAGCCTCGCCGAGCAGATGGGCTATAACCCGAGTTATCTGTCTCAGCTGTTCCGGGATAATGTCGGTGTCAATTTTTACGATTATGTCACCCGGAAGCGTCTGAGGGAGTCAATATTTGCCCTGCAGCAGACCGACAAAAAAATACTGGACATTGCTGCCGACAGCGGTTTTCAGGACATCAAAGCGTTCAACACCAAATTCAAAGAAGTATTCGGGCGCACACCTTCCGAATACCGCCGCTCCCTTACCGAGATTACCGTTCCACGCTGGTCGGAAAGCTCTCACGCCTATGTGGAACGGGAAAATTCCTTTGTGGAGCAAAAGCTGAAAAGTTATCTTCATCTGGAATCCGTTGATATGTCCACCTCTGAAAACGCCTTTCCTCCCTTGCGGTCGCTTGAGCTGGACAGACAGCTTCTGGACGAAATTGCATTGCAACTCGAGAAAATCACAAAGCAGATTCAGAACCGCAAAATCTGAAAAATCCCCCACCCGATTTCTTTGGTGCGGAAAAAGCACAAGAATGTTTCATTTTGTGGCATAATTCTTGTTTTTTCTGCCCAAGCATAGATTTCGGTGGGTGATTTTATGGCTTTTTTCTGTGAGCGGCTCTGCAAAGACCGCATGATGAAAACTTTGTTTATTTTTGGACAAGCCTAAAAAAGCGGAAAGACAAAGGCACGAAGATACGGTAAAATAATGCCATAAAATACGTTTTGCGGCAACAAGCTCCCCGGCGGGCGCCAGCAGGGGTCTCTGCTCTAAACGGAAAAAATTGGAGGCAATTATGAGCACACTGACCATCTGTATCATCGTATTCGTGCTTTCCATGCTCTGTTTTGCATGGAACAAGTTCCCTATGGGCATCACTGCACTGGCTACTCTGATTGTTCTGGTGTTCACCGGATGCATCAGCGGCAAGGATGCTCTAGCCGGTTTCAGCAACACCAACAACATCGTAATTGTCACGATGTTCGTCGTGGCCGCCGGCCTGAACCGTACCCAGTTTATTGACAAGCTCTCTGACAAAATCGTGAAGATTTCCGGCGGCTCCTTCAAGCGAGCCTATCTCGGTTATCTGATTATCGCACTCCTTCTGACCAACTTCCTCAACAGCCCGCTGACCGTTTATGCCATCGTCTTCCCCATGTGCTTTGCCATGAGCGAATCCTTCGGCGTCAGCCCGTCCAAAACCATGTATCCCCTGTGCGTCGTATCCATCGTCTGCTGCTGCGCACTGCCCCTCAGCGCTGCAATCACCGACGCCGGTATGTTCAACGGCTATCTGGAAGGCTACGGCATCACCGATGTGGCTCTGACTCCGATGGACTTTATGATTGCCCGTCTGCCCCTGGCAATTCTAACGCTGCTGTGGGCTTATTTTTACGGCTACAAGAATGCTCCCGAGCAGCCGATTATCCCCATCGAGGTCAAAGCGCAGAAGCGTGAAGACAAAAAGCCCCTGAGCAAGTTCTCCGAGACTGCCGGTGTCGTCATCTTCTTTGGCACCATCCTGCTGCTCATCACCCGCGAGTTCCACGGCATCGACACTTGGAAAATCACCTTTACCGCTGCGCTTCTGACTGTTCTCTGCGGCGTTCTGAGTGAGAAAGAAGCCATCAAAGCCATCCCTGTTTCCACTTCCTGCATCTATGTGGGCTGCCTTGCAATGGCAACCGCATTGACCAACACTGGTGCCGGTGATATTGTAGGTAATGCCGTTTCCGGCCTGCTGGCCAACTCCCAGAACGGCTATCTGCTGGGCGCAGCCTTCTTCATTGTCAGCTTCCTGTTCACCCAAATCATGCTGAACAAGGCAGTTTACGGCATCTTTATCCCCATTGCCATCATGACCTGTCAGGCTCTGGGCGCCAATCCCATCGGCCCCATCCTGCTCTGCTTCTCCGGCTCGATGTCCGCCATTCTGACTCCTATGGCTACCCCCGCCATTCCTATGGCAATGGCCGCAGGCGGTTACGACCAGAAGTCTCTGTTCAAGCAGGGCTGGCTGATTTCTGTGCTGCTGTGCGTCGGCTATATCTTCTTCATCATGACCGTGTTCCCGGCATTCTGATAGGAGCAACTCTATGAAAATCACAAATATCGAAACAATTCTGGCAGGACAGCGCTATCTTTTCGTCAAAGTTCATACCGACACCGGACTTGTGGGCTACGGCGAATGCGGTGCATGGTGCTATCAGGAAGCAACCGCCGAGTGTATCCACGCAATGGAGCACCACCTCATCGGCCTCGACCCGCTGAACATCGAATATATCAACAATGGCCTGACCCGCTGTATGCATTTCCGCGGCTCCGTGGTCATGGCGGCGATTTCCGGCATCGACATTGCTCTGTGGGATTTGAAGGGCAAATATTACAACGCCCCCATCTATGAGCTTCTGGGCGGAAAAGTGCGCGACAAGGCACGCATTTATGTCAACTTCAAAGCGAAGACTCCCGAAGACTTCGCTAAGAAGGCACTGGATTTGAAAAATCAGGGCTACACTGCCATCCGGTACTCCATCGGCCACCCCGAGGACGAAAACGGTCGGTGCGGCGAGAACTTCTCGCAGGTCGTGTACCGTATGGAGCGTCAGATGGCCGCTATCCGCGAGGCTGTGGGCTGGGAGACGGACATTGCCATTGAGTGCCACCGCGGCTTGACTCCGGCTCAAGCCATCGAGTGCGCACACGCTCTGAAACCGTACCGCCCCTACTTCTACGAAGACCCCATCCCCGACAATATGGCGGCGATGACCAAGCTGACCGAGGAAATCGATTTACCGGTTGCCACGGGCGAACGCTTTATCAATCTGATGGAGTTCGACGAGTTTATGACTGCCTCCCATGTGCGCTATGTGCGCCCGGATATGTGCGTTGCAGGCGGCATCACGGCTGGCAAAAAAATTGCTGCGCTGGCTGAGGCAAAATCCATCTACATTATCCCGCACAACCCGCTTGGGCCGATTTCCACCGCAGCCTGCTTGCAGCTGGATGCCTGCATCCCCAACTTTGAGATTCAGGAATATCCGGTGGACGACGAGGGTCACTGCCGTCTGGACAAAGAAATGAAGCAGCCGTTTGTCATCAAAAATGGCTACATCCAAATCCCGGACGGCCCGGGTCTTGGCATCGAATTGTTGGACGACATTGGCACAGTGTTCCCCTTCAAAGGAAGATACGGCAAGTTTGTACAGCACGAGGACGGCTCCATCGTAGACCGCTAATCAAAAAGCTTTGACCATATAACGCACAAGCCCCTCGGAGATTTCACTCTCCGGGGGCTTGTTTTTTACGTTATTCTGATTTTTACAGCCCGAACAGTGCCAACAGGCGGTGCCACAGGCGGACAAAGAAATTGCCCTCCGTGGCGTTGTCTGCTGCCGTCTCCACCGGGGCCGTTTCGGCGGGCGTCTCGGCGGTCTTGTAGATGAACTTCACCCTCTGCTCTGCCCCCTCGGGCGCACCGGCAAAGCTGGTGTAACCGGCAAGGCGGCTGGTCATCTCTTCCACCACGGCCTGCAGAGCGTGGAGCTGGTCGGCGTCCAGTGCACCGGTGAGCCGGGAGATGCCCTCAGCGTTGAACTGCACAAGGCCGCCGTTGAGCTGGTCGGTGCCGTTCTGGAGCTGGAGCACACCCTCATACAGGGCGGATGCGCCGCCGGCCAGCCGGGCGCTGCCCTCCTTGGCGGCGTGTGCGCCCTCGGCAGCGGCGGCCACGCCGTCGGCGTACTGGCCGACGCTGGACACGAAGAACCGGATCTGTCCCAGATTTTCCTTGAGGGCGCGGACGCTGGCCATGTCCTCACTGTTGGCGGTCTGGTAGACCAGCTCATCGTGGATCTTCTGCTGGGCGTCGCTGTCGGTGAGCTTCTGGAGCCAGCCCACGATGAAATCGGGGGAGAAGCTCTGCATCAGGCGCAGCGCAGCCTCGAGGTCGTGCCCCGTCTTGGTGGCCGCGAGGTAGAGGGCGATGTCCAACTGGCTGGCCTTGAACTGAGGAGCCTGCTCCCAGATGGTGCGCACCATCTTTTTGCGGCCTGCCGCCAGCGTTTTCTCCCCCAGCGAGAGGATGTCGTCGATGACGGCCTCGTAAGTATCCCACGTCATGGGGGTGTCGATGAGACCATTTTCCATGAGGGTCTGGTTGGCGGAGTCCAGCACGCCGTCGGCCACCTGCTGTGCGCCGGAGGTCAGGGCGGCATTGTTGGAGGTCAGGGTGTCCAGCCCCTCCGTCAACTGGCCGAGACCGCCGTCCAGCTGATTCACGCCATCCAGCAGGGCCAGCGAACCAGCGGCAAGCTGGGCCGCGCCCGCCTTCAGCTGGGAAGCACCGTCCAGAAGCTGGCTCATGGCATCGTTCAGAGCCGCGATGCCGTCGGTCAGGCCATTGAGGCTGTCGAGGTCAAAGACCTCATCCCCCTGCCCCAGCGCCTCGGCGGTGGCAGCACAGGCCAGCAGGATCTGGGGTGCTGTCAGCTCTTCTACATCGGCCTCCACGGTCAGGCTGTCCTGTAAGTACCGGGTCACACCGTCCACCTGCTGGGGCAGAAGGCCGTCGAGGGACTCCTTCACGCCCGGCAGGGCGACGAAGGCCGCCACGCTGCTCTTGGCCGCGCTTTCCAGCAGGCCGTTCACGGCGTTGACGTTGCGGGCGTCCCCGCCCAGCACGACGCCCACCGCTGTCACCAGCGGGGTGACGACGGTGCGCTCTTTTCCGTCCACCGTCAGCGTCCCCTTCTCGTTGTTGGTCAGGTCGATGGTGAGCACAAGGTGGCCGCTCTGGCCCAGAAGCTCGCTCAGAGGGGCGGTCCTGCCGTCCAGCGTATAGGTCACTTTCGCGGAGATGGGGAGCGGCCGGTCGGTGTCGCCCTTATAGTAGACGTCGGTGTCGTCGGTGTTCCAGACCAGCGTGTCACCGTTCCGGGTATACTCGGCGAAGCTCTCGGTGTTCACGATGTTCTTCAGGGTGGACTTGTCCTCCACTCCGGCGAGGCCGTCGGCAGCGTAGAGGTGCTCGCTGACGGTGGTCTTCTGGACCGAGCCGTCCGCTGCCATGACGGCATAGACCGTCTCATCCTTCGAGAAGGGGGCTTTCGTCGCCGCAAAAGCGGGCCGACAGAGGCCGACCGTCATGGTCAGGGCAAGCGCCGCAGCGCCAGCGCGGCGCAGAAGATCCTGCGTTTTTTTCATATGATTCACTCCTTTGCAGCGTTGGGGGCGGTGAGCCAGTGGTATGTCGTGCGGCAGATGAGGCCGTCCAGCAGCATCAGCGCGGCGGGCAGCACCAGCAGGATAACCGCCATGCTGATGAGCGCGCCTCGGGAGATGAGCAGGCAGATGCTTTCCAGCAGTTCCACCTTGCTGATGGCCGCGACGCCGAAGGTGGCCGCGAAGAAGGTCAGGCCGCTGGTGAGGATGCTCTGGCTGCAATGTTCCAGCGCCTGCTGGGCTGCGGCCTTGGGCGAGCGGAGGGCCAGCCGCTCTTCGCGGTAGCGGGTGGTCATGAGGATGGAGTAGTCTACCGTCGCGCCCAGCTGGATGGTGCCGATGACGATGCTGGCGATGAAGGGCAGCGAGTCGTCGATGAAATAAGGGATGCCCATATTGATGGCGATGGCCGCCTCGATGCTGGCCACCAGCAGCACCGGCACCGACAGGCTGCGGAAGGACAGCGCGATGATGACCAGCACCGCTGCGATGGACCAGATGTTGACGTTTTTGAAGTCCTCGTCCGCGATCTCCACGAGGTCCTTCATCATGGCCCCCTCGCCGGTGACGAGGCCCTCGGGGTCCGCGGTCTTGACAAGGCGGACCAGCTCGTCCACCTGCGCATTGAGGGCGTCGCTGCCGGATTTGTAGCAGCCGTTGGCGAGGATGAGCTTATAGCCGCCGTTCTGCACGATGTTCATCAGTTCGTCAGGCAGAAGCTCCGTCTCGAAGCCGGGGCCTGCGATGGAGTCGAGGCTGACCACCTGCGTGATGCCATCCACCCCCTTGATCTCGTCGCAGAGGCCGGATACCTGCGAGGCCGTCAGCTCCTCCCGGACGAGGATGAAGTGGCTGGTCATCATGCCAAAGTCTTCGCCCAGCTTGTTCGTGCCCACGATGCCGGGCATATCCTGCGGCAGAGCCGCAAAAATATTGTAGTAGATGTCCGTCCTGCTCTGGGCCAGCCCGAAGGGGATCATCAGCAGGAGAAAGACCGCCACCACAGGCACCGGGTGCTTGGAGACCAAATGGCTCAGATGGGTGAGCCGCGGCATGAAGGTGCGGTGGCGGTATTTTTCCACCCACCGGTCAAAGAAGAGGATGAGCGAGGGCAGGATGACGATGGTGCAAAGGACGCCCAGCGCTACGCCCTTCGCCATGACGACGCCAAGGTCTGCGCCAAGCGTCAGCTGCATGGCGCAGAGGGCCAGAAAGCCCGCAATGGTGGTGAGGCTGGACGCCGCGATGGAACTCATGGTCTTGCAGATGGCGTTCTCCATCGCCTCTTCGTTGGAGGCACAGGAGGCTTTTTCCTCCTCGTAGCGGTGGAGCAGGAAGATGGAGAAATCCATCGTCACGCCCAGCTGCAAAACTGCCGCCAGCGCCTCGGTGATGAAGCAGACCTGCCCCAGAAAAATATTCGTACCAAAGTTATACACCAGCGGGAAGAGCAGCCCCAGCATGAAGAGGAAGGGCGTGAGCCAGCTTTCCAGCGAGAGGAAGAGCACCAGCAGACACCCCGCCACGGCGCAGAGCACATACAGGGGCATCTCCCCCATGACCAGCTCCTTGGTGTCGCTCAGGATGACGCTGATGCCGCCGAAGAAGCAGTTCTTCCGCAGTATTTTTTTGATCTGGGCCACGGCCCCCATCGTCTCCTCGCTGACGCTGGAACCACCCAGCTGGACGATGAGGATGGTGGAGTCATTCTTGCCGAACAGGAACTGCTGAAGGTCTGCCGGCAGCATCTCCACCGGCACCGCCGGGTCCAGCACATCGCTGAGCCAGAAGGTGTTCAGCACGTCCGGCACCTCGTCGATCTCGGCCTTCATGGCCAGCAGCTCGTTTGTGGGCATCCCCTCCACGGTGATCATGTTGGTGGACGCCAGATGGTAGTCCGTCTCTAAGAGCAGCTGCCCCACCCGGGAGTCCAGCTCCTGCGGCAGATAGGAGAGGATGTCGTAGTTGATGGGCGTGGCGACGGCCCCCACTGCCGCCGGGATGAGCAGCAGCACCGCCGCAATGAGGATGAGCCTGCGCATCCGCACGATGGCCCGCGCTAGTTTTTTCATTCATTTCCTCCCAAAGAGCATTTTTTCGCCGTTTCAGAGAAAAACGACTTTTCTCGTTTTTCCGCTATACTTTATTATAGTACTCTCCCTTTGGGTGTCAAGAGACAACTCTTCGCGCCAGCTCTCCCAAGGGGAGAGCCTTGGCAAACAAAAAGCGGGACGCACAGGTGGTCAAGTCTGTGTGTCCCGCATTTTGTTTCTTTTTTGCACAGGACGCCGTACCAGAGCGCCTGCGCTGCGCGCAGGGAAAGCGGAGCAAACCATAAGCCGCTTTCCTTTTAATAGGAGAATGGAATGGAGGAACCGAATCTCCGCAAAGAGAGTTGCAGGCATCTCTTCGGAGGAGTCGGAGGAGCTTTGGTTAGATTTAACTAACCTCGCTGTGACAACAGGATACCATAGTTTGTCATGACTGTCAAGCCTGTTTTTCAAATTTTCTGCAATTTTTTTATCCATGGCCTCCATGAGCATTTTTCATAACAAAAAGTACCCGCGCTTGTGGAAAATCCACAGGTTTCCTCTTGCTTTTTCTGAGAATCACTGTTATTATAGTGTCAAAGCCGTTGCTGGCCGACTCGATTGCCCGCCCGCAGCCGCTTTTTGCAGCGTGGAGGTTGCCATCCAAATACCTCTGCGTGATGTACCGCTCTGCCTTCAAAAGACCGCAATCGGCGGCTTTTTTAAGGCAGATTAGTTAGGCAATCCTAACCAGCTATTGCAAAGCAGCTGTGGTGTTGGATTGCGATAGGAGCAAGGAGGTTCCAATGATCAATTTTGAACAGTGGGAAGGCTTTGAGGGCCGCATCTGGAAAGAGGAAGTCAACGTCCGCGACTTCATCCAGAAGAACTACACGCCCTATGACGGCGACGAAAGCTTCCTCGCCGACCCCACTGAAGCGACCAATAAGCTGTGGGACGCACTGCAGAAGCTGCAGAAGGCCGAGCGCGCCAAGGGCGGCGTGCTGGATATGGAGACCGACGTCGTCAGCAGCCTGACCGCATACGGCCCCGGCTACATCGACGAGAGCCTGAAAGATCTGGAGCAGATCGTCGGCCTGCAGACCGACAAGCCCCTGAAGCGTGCATTCATGCCCTACGGCGGCATCAAGATGGCAGAGCAGGCCTGCACCACCTACGGCTATCAGCCCTCTGCAGAGCTGCACAAGATCTTTACCGACTACACCCGCACCCACAATCAGGCCGTCTTCGACGCCTACACCCCCGAGATGAAGGCTGCCCGCCACACCCACATCATCACCGGCCTGCCCGACACCTATGGCCGCGGCCGCATCGTGGGCGACTACCGCCGTGTGGCCCTGTACGGCATCGACGCCCTCATCAAATTCAAGCAGGAGGACCTCGCCAACTGCGGCGACGGCACCATGACCGATGACGTCATCCGCCTGCGCGAGGAGATCGCACGCCAGATCAGCGCCCTGAAGGGCATGAAGAAGATGGCCGAGGCCTACGGCTACGACATCTCCCAGCCCGCAAAGAACGCAAAAGAGGCCTGCCAGTGGCTCTACTTCGGCTATCTGGCCGCCATCAAGACCCAGAACGGTGCCGCCATGAGCGTGGGCCGCATCTCCACCTTCCTCGACATCTACATCCAGCGCGATCTGGACAAGGGCATCCTGACCGAGAGCGAGGCTCAGGAGCTTATCGACCACATGGTCATGAAGTTCCGTATGGTCAAGTTCGCCCGCATCCCCAGCTACAACCAGCTGTTCTCCGGCGACCCCGTCTGGGCAACTCTGGAAGTGGGCGGCATCGGCATGGACGGCCGCAGCATGGTCACGAAGAACTGCTACCGCTTCCTGCACACCCTCGAGAACATGGGCCCTGCACCTGAGCCGAATCTGACCGTTCTGTACTCCTCTGCCCTGCCCGAAAACTTCAAGAAGTACGCCGCCAAGGTGTCCATCAACACCAGCTCGGTCCAGTACGAGAACGACGACGTCATGAAGCCCGTCTGGGGCGACGATTACTCCATCTGCTGCTGCGTGTCTGCCACCCAGACCGGCAAGGAGATGCAGTTCTTCGGTGCACGCGCCAACCTCGCCAAGTGCCTGCTCTACGCCATCAACGGCGGCGTGGACGAGAAGAGCCACGAGCAGTGCGGCCCCAACTACGCCCCCATCACCGGCGAGTATCTGAACTACGACGAGGTCCTGCCCAAGTACGTCCAGATGCTGGACTGGCTGGCTGGCCTGTACGTCAATGTGCTGAACCTCATCCAGTATATGCACGACAAATACTACTACGAAGAGGCTGAGATGGCCCTCATCGACACCGAGGTCCGCCGCACCTTCGCCACCGGCATCGCCGGCTTCTCCCACGTCATCGACTCCCTGAGCGCCATCAAGTACGCCAAGGTCAAGGTCGTCCGCGACGAGGCTGGCCTTGCTACCGGCTTCGAGATCGAGGGCGACTTCCCGAAGTACGGCAACGATGACGACCGCGCCGACGAGATCGGCGTCTGGCTGCTGAAGACCTTCCTCGAGATGATCAAGAAGCGCCACACCTACCGCAACTCCGAGGCCACCACCTCCATCCTGACCATCACCTCCAACGTGGTCTACGGCAAGTACACCGGCGCTCTGCCCGATGGCCGTGCCGCCTTCACCCCCTTCGCACCCGGTGCGAACCCCAGCTACGGCGCAGAGCAGAACGGCCTGCTGGCCTCTCTGAACTCCGTGGCAAAGCTGCCCTACCACTGGGCACTGGACGGCATCTCCAACACCCAGACCATCAATCCCGACGCTCTGGGCCACAGCGAGGGCGAGCGGATCGAGAATCTGGTGCAGGTCATGGACGGCTACTTCGATCAGGGTGCACACCACCTGAACGTCAACGTCTTCGGCAAGGAGAAGCTCATCGACGCAATGGAGCACCCCGAGAAGGAGGAGTACGCCAACTTCACCATCCGCGTCTCCGGCTACGCCGTCAAGTTCATCGACCTGACCCGCGAGCAGCAGATGGACGTCATCTCCCGTACCTGCCATGCAGCTCTGTAACTCCCCTGTCGGGTACGTCCACTCGCTGGAGACCTTCGGCTCCGTGGACGGCCCCGGCGTCCGGTTCGTCGTCTTTTTGCAGGGGTGTGCCCTGCGGTGCAAATACTGCCATAACCCCGAGACATGGGCGGACGGCGGTGAGGAATGGACGGTGGAGCAGCTCTTCCAGCGGGTGTGGCGCTACCGCAACTACTGGGGCAAGAAGGGCGGCATCACGGTCAGCGGCGGCGAGCCGCTGCGCCAGATGGAGTTCCTGACGGCCTTCTTCGAGCTGGCCCGCTCCAAGGGCGTGCACACGGCCCTCGACACCGCCGGTCAGCCCTTCCGCCCCGACGATGCGGCCTATCTGGCCGACTTTGACCGGCTGATGCGCTCCACCAGCCTCGTCATCCTCGACCTGAAGGAGATCGACCCGGAGAAGCACCGCCAGCTCACCGGAAAAGACAACGCCAACATCCTTGCAATGGCGCGCCACATCTCCGACCTCGGTGTCCCCCTCTGGATCCGCCATGTGCTGGTGCCCGGCCTGACCGACGACGAGGAGGGCCTGCGGAGGACTGCGGAGTTCATCTCGTCCCTCAGGACGGTGCAGCGGGTGGAGGTGCTGCCCTACCACACGCTGGGCCTCTTCAAATGGCAGAAGCTCGGCATCCCCTATCCCCTGCCCGACGCTGTCCCGCCCACGGCGGAACAGGTCAGGCGGGCCGAGGAGCTGCTGGAAGTCCACAAGTATCCGGGCTGACCGAAAGCTTTATCCATCGCAAGACCAGAGAGCCGCGCAGCCATGTCATCTTGCTCGGCGCTATTTTGGGAAATTGCGATAAAAGTTGAATCGCCATAACACAAAACACCCTGTACATCTCTGTGCAGGGTGTTTTACATTTCCGGCTCTTTCTATCAGCAGATGACGGCATCCTCAGCGGTAAAGCCGCCCAGAGAGTGTTCCTTCACCTGAATGCAAATATAGGTAATGCCCTCATCTGCGGCAGCAGAGAGCTGGCGCTTTGCTGCCGGAGCAATTTTCAGCCAGTCGCCAGCGGTCAGAGCGATCTCCTTCCCATCGATAACGGCTTTGCCCTTTCCTGCAATAATACCGTAGATCTCTTCATTGTTCCTGTGGGCGTGCACAAAAGGCACTCCTGCGCCCGCCGGGAGCTGGTTGATGCTGACCTCCGCACCTGTCAGGCCCAATTTTTCGTGAAGTTCCACTCTTGCCTCGCTGCCGATATTTGTTTTCGTATAGTTTTCCATCTCTTTTACCTCCAAAGGATATTGGCGCTCTCGCTCGCCTGTGTATAGTTTAAGCCGGAGAACACTCTAAAACAAGTACGCACCTTTTTATAACTGTACATATTAAAAAGAATATGTTATGATGTTCTCGGAGGTGTGATGCCATGAAAACAAAAGAAGAACTGCCCGCCTGCCCCGTGGCCACTGCGGTCTCCCTCATCGGCGGCAAGTGGAAGCTGCTGATCCTGCGCAATCTCAAGACCCGCCCATGGCGGTTCAACGAACTGCAAAGAGATCTGGAGGGAATCTCTCAGAAAGTTTTGACGGACAGCTTACGGCAGATGATCGACGACGGGCTCGCCTACCGACACGACTATCAGGAAATGCCCCCTCGCGTGGAGTATGGCCTGACCAGCCTCGGCAGAGAGATGCTTCCCATCATTGATGCCCTTGCCGATTTCGGGAACTACTACCAATCCATCATCCGATGATTTTCCACAACAAAAAAAGGCGTGACCGCGCGGTCACGCCTTCTTGTTCTTTTATCCTGCTTTAGCCGCCCAGATATGCGCTGCGGACACGCTCGTTGGTCAGCAGTTCGGCACCGGTGCCCTCCATGACCACGCGGCCCGTCTCAAGGACGTAGGCGCGGTCGGCCACAGAAAGGGCCATCTGTGCGTTCTGCTCCACCAGAAGGATGGTCATGCCCTCCTTGTGGATGTTCCGGATGATGTCGAAGATCTCCTGCACCAGCAGGGGGGACAGGCCCATGGAAGGCTCGTCCAGCATCAGCATGGAAGCGTTGCTCATCAGGGCGCGGCCCATGGCCAGCATCTGCTGCTCGCCGCCGGACATAGTCCCGGCCAGCTGCTTGCGGCGCTCCTTCAGGCGGGGGAACAGCTCGAAGACCTTTTCCTTGTTGGGGGCGATGGTGGAGTTGGGCTGGGTATAAGCGCCCATGTCCAGATTCTCCTCCACGGTCATATGCAGGAAGACGTGGCGGCCCTCCGGCACCTGTGCCAGACCGGCCTCGACGATCTTATGGGCGCGGACGCCCTTGATGCTCTTGCCCTTATAGAGCACATCGCCGGTCTTGGGGTGGAGCAGGCCGGACACCGTCTTCAGGGTGGTGGACTTGCCTGCGCCGTTGGCGCCGATGAGGGTGACGATCTCGCCCTCGTTCACCTCGAAGGAAACATCCTTGACTGCGTGGATGTTGCCGTAAAAGACGTTGATGTTATCAACCTTCAGTAAAGTCTGTGCCATCGCTCAGCCCTCCTTTTTGCCCAGATAGGCTTCAATGACCTGCGGGTTATTGCGGATCTCGTCCGGCGTACCCTTGGCGATGATACGGCCAAAGTTCAGCACGGCGATGCCCTCGCAGATGCCCATGACAAGGCTCATATCGTGCTCGATGAGCAGGACAGCGATGTTGAACTCGTCGCGGATGCGGCGGATGGTCTCGGTCAGCTCCGCAGTCTCGGAGGGGTTCATACCAGCGGCAGGCTCGTCCAGCAGCAGCAGCTTCGGGCTGGTGGCCAGAGCACGCATGATCTCCAGACGGCGCTGTGCGCCGTAGGGCAGGCTGCCGGCCTGTGCATTGGCAAGGTCGGCCATGTGGAAGATGTCCAGCAGCTCCAGTGCACGCTCGGTGCACTTCTTCTCTTCCTTCCAGTAGTTGGGCAGGCGGAGGAGCGAGGAGGCCAGATTATACTTCATGGACTCGTGGAGGCCCACCTTCACATTGTCGATGACGGACAGCTCCTTGAACAGCCGGATGTTCTGGAAGGTGCGGGCCACGCCCATCCGGTTGACCTGATAGGTCTTCTTCCCGGCGGTGGGCATACCATCGATGAGGATGGAGCCGCGGGTCGGCTGATACACGTTGGTCAGCAGGTTGAACACAGTGGTCTTACCGGCACCGTTGGGGCCGATGAGGCCCGTGATCTCGTTGCGGCCGATCATCAGGTTGAAGCCGTCCACGGCGGTCAGACCGCCGAAGTCGATGCCCAGCTCACGGACGTCGAGGATGGGCTTCTTGTCCTTGTCGCGGTCGGTCAGAAATCCGCCGGAAGGGACGCTGTGTAACTTCGTCTGAAACTCACTCATGGTCTGCGCCCTCCTTGTCAGCATTCTTTTTGCGGAACAGTTCGCCGTTCATGGCCTTTTCCACAATGCGGCTCATCGAGAAGTCATAGCTGCCCAGCAGTCCGCCCGGGCGGAAGATCATCATGAGGATCAGCACCAGCGAGTAGACCACCATGCGGTAGCTCTCGAAGCTGCGGGTGGCCTCGGGCAGGATGGTCAGGACGGTGGCGGAGAGGATGGAGCCAAGCATGGAGCCCATACCGCCCAGGACCACCATGACCAAGATCTCGATGGACTTCATGAAGCCGAAGGTAGAGGGGTCGAGGACGCCCAGATAGCAGGCGTACAGGCCGCCGGCCAGACCGGCGAAGGCCGCAGAGAAGGCGAAGGCCATGACCTTATAATAGGTCGTCTGGATGCCGCAGCTCTCGGCTGCGATCTCGTTGTCGCGGATGGCGAGGACAGCCCGGCCATGGCGGCTCTTCATCATAGCGTGGATGGCGAAGCAGGTGATGACCACGCAGAGGAAGACGTTCCAGTAATTGGAGTATTTCGGGATGTTCTTGAGGCCCTTTGCGCCGTAGAACAGCTTGAAGCCCAGCACATCGTCGATGTTGTTCAGGGTAATGCGGATGATCTCGCCGAAGCCCAGCGTCAGGATGGCCAGATAGTCGCCGGTCAGGCGGAGGGCCGGGATGCCGATGAGGACGCCGAAGATGCCGGCCATCACAGCGCCCAGCGCCAGACCGATGACAAACGCCGCGCCGGAGGGCAGCGGGCTGTACTTGGTGAAGAGGGCGCAGGTATAAGCACCCACAGCCATAAATCCGGCATGGCCCAGCGGCAGCTGACCCAGATAGCCGGTGGACACGTTCAGGGACACGGCGAGGATGATATTGATGCCCACGGTGAGCAGGACTTTGTTCTGATAGGTGGAGAGGACGTTCTGCGTCATGAAGGAGAGCAGAACGAACAGCAGCACCACCAGCACGGTGTTCATCAGATAGCGCACCGGCATCTTCAGGGTCTTGCGTTTCAGTTTGTTCATGTTACAGTCCCCCTTACACCTTTTCCTGCACCTTGCGGCCGAGGAAGCCCGTGGGCTTGACCAGCAGCACGATGATGAGGATGGCAAATGTGACGGCGTCCTTCCATGCAGACAGGCCGATGGCCGAGACGAAGCACTCGCACAGGCCGATGGCGATACCGCCGACCATAGCGCCCGGGATGGAGCCGATGCCGCCCAGAACGGCGGCGACGAAGGCTTTCAGGCCCAGCATGGAGCCCATCGTGGGGGTGGCCTGCGGGTAGGAGCAGCAGTACAGCACCGAGCCAATGCCGGCCAGCGCCGAGCCGACCGCGAAGGTGAAGGAGATGGTGCTGTTGACGTTGATGCCCATCAGGCGGGCAGCATCCATATCCTCCGAGACGGCGCGCATGGCCTTGCCGAGCTTGGTCTTCTGGACGAGGAAGGTCAGCGCCAGCATGGACAGCACCGTAACGACCAGCGTGATGATGGAGGTCAGGCCCAGAGGCACCTTGCCGACCGAGAAGGTCTTGGCATCAAAATAGGAGGGGATGACCTTTGCGCCGCTGCCCATGACCAGCTCTGCAGTGTACTCAAGGAAAAACGACACACCGATGGCCGTGATGAGCAGAGAGATGCGGGGCGCGCTGCGCAGCGGGGTGTAGGCCACCTTCTCGATGACCACGCCCAGCAGCGTACAGGTGATGATGGTGGCGCAGACGGCAGTTACCGGGCCAAGACCCAGCTGGTTCATGACGAACCATGACATATACGCACCCACCATGATGACATCGCCGTGGGCAAAGTTCAACAGCAGGATGATGCCGTACACCATGCTGTAGCCCAGTGCGATCAGTGCGTAGATGCTGCCCAGCGACAAGCCGTTGATGAGCTGGCTGAAAAACACTGTCATTGTCTGATACTTCCTTTCTGAGGTCGTGGACGGATATAACAAAAAGCGGAGGCTGCCGAGTAAACCTGTTCCGGCGGTCTCCGCAAATGGGTCATTTACTTTCTGGATCTCGCTCTTATGCCGCACACCGGTGCGCAGAACCAGAGCAGGATCAGAACATCTCCTTCAGGACCGGCTTGCCGTCCACATAGGTCAGGATAGCGGTCTGCTTGACGGGGTTGTTGTGCTCGTCGAAGGTGAAGGTGCCGGTGATGCCATTGATCGTACCACCCTTGATGGCATCGATGACAGCCTGCTTGTAGTCGTCAGAGGCAGCCTCAAGACCGGCATCCTCTGCGGCCTGAATGCCGTAAACAATGGTCATTGCTGCATCGTAGCCCAGCGGAGAGAAGCCGTTGGGGTACTCCTCACCGTACTCTGCCTTGTAGGCATCCTCAAAGTCGGTGTTAGAACCCTTTGCATAGTTGGCGCAGAAGTAGGTGTCGGTCAGCTGGTCGTTGGAAGCGTAGCCCTCCAGACCATCCCAGCCGTCGCCGCCGAGGAAGGGGACCGTCAGGCCGATGCTCTCTGCCTGAGACAGGATCTGACCCACCTCCTGATAGTAGTTGGGGCAGAAGACCGTCTCGGGGGCTTTGCCGAGGATGGTGGTCAGCTGAGTCTTGTAATCGACGTCGCCGTCGGAGTAGCTCTCCTGATCGACGATGGTACCTCCCTGTGCCTCGAACTCGTTGACGAAGTTCTCGGCCAGACCCTCGTTGTAGTCAGCGCCCTTCTTGAAGATAACGGCGGCCTTGGTGTAGCCCAGCTTCTGGTAAGCGTAGTCTGCCATCTTGATGCCCTGGAACGGGTCGGTGAAGGTAGCACGGAAGACGTTCTCATAGACGGTGTCGGTCTCGGCATCGTAGGTGACAGCCTCAGCGGTCGCAGAAGCAGTGACCATGGGCATATTGTAATCCTGACTCTCGGCCACGACAGCCAGAGTCGGGGTGGTGGTGACGTCGCCCACCAGAGCGGTGATGCCCTGATCGCACATCTTGGTGAAGCAGGTGACAGCCTGCGTAGCATCGCCCTGCTCGTCCATCGTGATGATCTCAAGCTGCTTGCCGTTGACGCCGCCCTTTTCGTTGACCTGCTTCAGGTACAGGGTAGCGCCGTTGACGACGGCCTGACCGTAGACAGAGACATCGCCGGTCAGAGGTCCGATGACGCCGACCTTGATGGTGTCGCCGGAAGCGGCAGTGGAACCGGCTGCGGAAGCAGCGGTGGAGGTGGAAGCAGCGGTGCTGGAAGAGCCGCCGCAGGCGGTCAGAACGCCGGCAGCAGTCACAACACCGGCAGCAACCAGAAAGTTACGACGAGAGATCATGTTTTTCATAAGTCTATATCCTCCTGATATTTGGAAGCATTCGTGTTTTTGGCGGCTTTCCTGCCCGGCCTGCTGCCGGTATCCGGAAAAGCCGCTAAGGAAGCAAAGTTCCCTTCCCTCAAAGCGGCTCTGCTATCTTGAGTCTTATTATAAGCACTCCGGTGCAAGTCTGCAATTCACAAATCGTCCATAGTTTCCGAGGGCTTTCCGGCAAAACTTGCTATTTTTCACAAAATCCCCGGTTGCTTTTTGGTTACTTTTTCAAATTGTTCACCTGAGAAAAACAGAACATGAAATCGATTCACAAGTAACAAAAAGATGACACAACTTTCCTGCATTGAAGTTCGTTTTGACTAACATTATCGTTTTCTCTTGCATCCCGGGCCGAATCATGGTAGGATAATATCGGTTAGTTAGCGTATACTATCCAAATGAGAAGAGAGCATCCATTCCTATTATATATGGAGGTACAGAGTATGAACTATCTTGAGATCGTAGACGTTCTGGGCCGTGAGATCCTAGACTCCCGCGGCAACCCCACTGTAGAGGCCGAGATCACGCTGGCCGACGGCACGGTAGCCCGGGGCTGCGCCCCTTCCGGTGCATCCACCGGCGAGTTCGAGGCACTGGAGCTGCGCGACGGCGACAAGGGCCGCTATCTGGGCAAGGGCGTCACCAAGGCCGTGGAGAACATCAACACCGTCATCGCTGATGCCGTCATCGGCATGGATGCCTCCGACATCTATGCCATCGACAAGGCCATGATCGACGCCGACGGCACCAAGGACAAATCCAAGCTGGGTGCCAACGCCATTCTGGCCGTCTCCATCGCCGCCTGCCGCGCTGCGGCCGCTTCGCTGGATATGCCCCTCTACCGCTTCCTCGGCGGCGTGAACGGCAACCGTCTGCCTGTCCCCATGATGAACATTCTGAACGGCGGCGCACACGCCACCAACACCGTGGACACGCAGGAGTTCATGATCATGCCCGTGGGTGCCCCCTCCTTTAAGGAGGGCCTGCGCTGGTGCGCTGAGGTCTTCCACGCTCTGGCCTCCATCCTGAAGGCCAAGGGTCTGGCCACCTCCGTCGGCGACGAGGGCGGCTTCGCCCCCAACCTGTCCAGCGATGAGGAGACCATCGAGACCATTCTGGCCGCCATCGAGAAGGCCGGCTATGTTCCCGGCAAGGACTTCATGCTGGCCATGGACGCTGCTTCCTCCGAGTGGAAAAGCCCCAAGGGCAAGGGCTTCTACAAGCTGCCGAAGGCGGGCACCGAGTTCACCTCCAGCGAGCTGATCGCCCACTGGAAGAAGCTGGTGGAGAAGTACCCCATCATCTCCATCGAGGACGGTCTGGACGAAGAGGACTGGGAGGGCTGGCAGGAGATGACCCGCGAACTGGGCGATAAGGTCCAGCTGGTGGGCGACGACCTGTTCGTCACCAACACCGAGCGTCTGGCCAAGGGCATCTCTCTGGGCGCGGGCAACGCCATCCTCATCAAGCTGAACCAGATCGGCTCTGTGTCCGAGACCCTTGAGGCCATCAAGATGGCCCACAAGGCAGGCTACACCGCCATCAGCTCCCACCGCTCCGGCGAGACCGAGGACACCACCATCGCCGATCTGGCCGTGGCCCTGAACACCTGCCAGATCAAGACCGGCGCACCCAGCCGCACCGAGCGTGTGGCAAAGTACAACCAGCTGCTGCGCATCGAGGAGCAGCTGGGCGACAGCGCCGTTTACCCCGGCATGGCAGCTTTCAATGTGAAGCGCTGACCTGAGATCATCGAAAAGGGCGTCAGCCCGGCGCTGCCGGGCTGACGCCCTTTTTTCTCTTTTCTATGCCGTTTTGTATAAAGTATACAAGAAAAAACTCCAAAAGTCGTCGAATCGACTATTGCCAATTCGCAACTGATATATTAGAATATAAGTGAGAGAGCGAGGCACTCCTGCCGCGCACAAACGCAAAGCAAGATAAACGGAGGACATCCACTATGCCTATGAAAATGGGTTGGCGCTGGTATGGCGAGGGCAACGACCCTGTCACCCTCAGCGACATCAAGCAGATCCCCGGCGTGACCAGCATCGTCTGGGCACTGCACAACAAGATGCCCGGCGAGATCTGGGAAATCGACGAGATCCAGAAGGTCGCAGACCAGATCCACGCCTATGGCTTCGACATGGACGTCGTCGAGTCGGTCAACGTCCACGACGACATCAAGATCGGCCTGCCCACCCGCGACAAGTACATCGAGAACTATAAGCAGTGCATCCGCAACCTGTCCAAGTTCGGCGTCAAGGTCATCTGCTACAACTTCATGCCCATCTTTGACTGGACCCGCACCGACCTGTTCCACCCCGTCGGCGACGGCTCCACTGCACTGTTCTACGAGAAGGACAAGATCAAGGGCGATTACAAGTCCATGGCCGAGTATATCATGTCCTTCACCGAGAAGTACAACATGACCTTCCCCGGCTGGGAGCCGGAGCGGATGGCAAAGCTGGACGAGCTGTTCAAGGCCTACGCCCCCGTCACCAAGGAGAAGCTCTGGGAGAACCTGAAGTACTTCCTTGAAGCCCTGATGCCCACCTGCCGCGAGTGCGACATCAAGATGGCCATCCACATGGACGATCCCCCTTGGGATATCTTCGGCCTGCCCCGCCTGCTGGTGGATGCCCAGAGCATCGACCGCTTCCTGAGCATGGTGGACGATGAGTACAACTGCCTGACCCTCTGCTCCGGCAGCCTGAACGCCAACCCCAATAACAATGTGGCTGAGATCGTCCGCAAGCACTGCGACCGCATCGCATTCGCACACATCCGCAACATCCATCACTTCCCCAACGGCGACTTCTCCGAGGCTGCCCACCGCGACTGCTGCGGCGAGACCGGCATCATCGAGATCCTGCGCGCCTACCATGACTGCGGCTTCGAGGGCTACATCCGCCCCGACCATGGCCGTCAGCTGTGGGAGGAAGGTCCCGGCGTCTGCCGTCCCGGCTACGGCAAGTATGACCGTGCGCTGGGCATCCAGTATATGCTGGGCGTCTGGGACCTGCTGGACCGTCTGGACGAAGAAAAGAAGAAGGGCTGATCGAATATGAAGCTGACTGACATTAAAAACGGCAATCTCTCTGCCGAGTGGGCAGAAAAGGGCTATGAGCTGCCCAAGTTCGACGTCGAGGCCGTCAAAGCCAAGACCCACGCCGAGCCCACTTGGGTGCACTTCGGTGCCGGCAACATCTTCCGTGCTTTCCCGGCTGCCATCCTGAACGACGCACTGAACAGCGGCAAGTATGACCGCGGCGTCATCGTGGCCGAGAGCTTCGACTACGAGATCATCGACAAGGCTTACCAGCCCTACGATAATCTGAGCCTGCTGGTCTGCCTGAAGTCCACCGGCGACATCGAAAAGAAGGTCATCGCCTCCGTCACCGAGAGCCTGAAGGCCGACTACTCCTTCGGTGCTGACTGGGCACGTCTGGTCGAGATCTTTCAGGCTCCCAGCCTGCAGATGATTTCCTTCACCATCACCGAGAAGGGCTACGGCGTCGCTCCTGCTGACCTCGAGCGCGGCCTGACCCCCGTGCTGGCCATGGGCAAGGTCACTGCCCTGCTCTACGAGCGCTTCAAGGCCGGTGCTCTGCCCCTGACCGTCCAGAGCATGGACAACTGCTCTCACAACGGCGATAAGGTCAAGGCTGCGGTCTTTGCCTACGCCTCCAAGTGGGTCGAGCAGGGTCTGGTGCCTGCTGAGTTCCTCGCCTACGTCAAGGACGAGACCAAGATCACCTTCCCGTGGAGCATGATCGACAAGATCACCCCCCGCCCGGATGCCAAGGTCCAGCAGATGCTGGCCGACGACGGCTTCGAGGACAACTACACCATCGTCACCGAGAAGCACACCTTCACCGCTCCCTTCGTCAACGCCGAGGAGACTCAGTACCTCTGCATTGAGGATCACTACACCAATGGCCGTCCTCCGCTGGAGCTGGGCGGTGTCCTCTACTGCGACCGCGAGACCGTCGATAAGATCGAGAAGATGAAGGTCTGCACCTGCCTGAATCCCCTGCACACCGCCATGTCCATCTACGGCTGCATGCTGGGCTACACCCTCATCTCTGCCGAGATGGCCGACGAGGATCTGCGCGCCTTCATCCAGAAGATCGGCTACATCGAAGCCATGCCCGTGGTCGTCGATCCCGGCGTGCTGAACCCCTACGAGTTCATCGGCGCTGTCATCAACCGCCGCCTGCCCAACCCCTTCATGCCCGATGCTCCTCAGCGTATCGCTACCGATACCTCTCAGAAGCTGGCCATCCGCTTCGGCGAGACCATCAAGGCCTACGAGGAGCGCGGTCTGGACAAATCCAACCTCGTCCTCATCCCGCTGGTTCTGGCAGGCTATGCCCGCTACCTGAAGGGCCTCGACGACAACGGCCAGCCCTTCGAGATCTCTGCTGACCCGATGCTGGCTGAGCTGCAGGCCATCGTGGCTCCCCTGAAGGTGGAGGCCGGTGAGCAGGACTTCTCCTGCCTGAAGGCTCTGTACAGCCGTGCCGATGTCTTTGGCGTGGATCTGTATGCCGTCGGTCTGGGCGAGAAGATCGAGTCCATGGCCAAGGAGCTGTTCGCAGGCCCCGGCGCTGTCCGCGCCACCCTGCACAAGTACACTCTGGCCCGCTGAGCGCTGACTGTATCTTGAATTAAGCCATTCCCTCACCCATGCTGCGTTTTGCTTTGCCGCAGCGTGGGTTTTTTATTTTGTCCTTTTCCGGGCAAAACGAAAGACCGCCGGTTTTTGATGCCCGGCGGTCTTTCTTATGATAGGAGGATCAAAAATGATCTTAGACGATCAGTTCAGGACGGTCTGCTCGGTCTCGACGTCGAAGAGATGGACCTTGTGGGGATCGAAGGCAACGCGGACCTTGTCTCCGTTGCGTGCCTTGGAGGTGGGAGCGACGCGGGCGGTCATCTTGTTGCCCTTGTACTCGAGGTACAGGTAGATCTCAGCGCCCATCATCTCAGAGACATCGACCTGAGCATCCAGCTGGCAGTCGGTGTGCTTTGCCATAAACTCCGGCTCGTCGTCGATGTCCTCGGGACGGATGCCCATCTTGACCTTCTTGCCGACGTAGGAATCCAGCTTGCCGTCAGCGGTCTTCTCCTTGGGCAGAGGGATGACGTCGCCGCCCAGATCGATGCCGTACTGATCGCCCTTCTTGATGACAGTACCATCGAGGAAGTTCATCTGGGGGCTGCCGATGAAGCCTGCAACGAACATATTGCAGGGCATATCATACAGGTTCTGCGGGGTATCGACCTGCTGGATGATGCCGTCCTTCATGACGACGATGCGGTCGCCCATGGTCATAGCCTCGGTCTGGTCGTGGGTGACGTAAATGAAGGTGGTAGCCAGCTTCTTGTGCAGCTTGATGATCTCGGTACGCATGGAGGTACGCAGCTTTGCATCCAGGTTGGACAGAGGCTCGTCCAGCAGGAAGACAGCCGGGTTACGAACCATTGCGCGGCCCAGAGCGACACGCTGGCGCTGGCCGCCGGACAGAGCCTTGGGCTTGCGGTCCAGCAGGTGCTCGATCTCAAGGATCTTGGCAGCCTCATGGACGCGGCGGTCGATCTCGTCCTTCGGGGTCTTGCGCAGCTCCAGACCGAAAGCGATGTTCTTATAGACGGTCATGTGGGGGTACAGAGCGTAGCTCTGGAAGACCATGGCGATGTCGCGGTCTTTCGGGGGGACGTCGTTGATGAGGCGGCCGCCGATGTACATCTCGCCCTTGGAGATCTCCTCCAGACCGGCGATCATGCGCAGGGTGGTGGACTTACCGCAGCCAGAGGGGCCGACAAAGATGATGAACTCCTTGTCCTGAATCTCGAGGTTGAAATCGGTGACAGAAGGAGCAGTAGCACCGGGGTAGATCTTGTAGATATGCTGGCAGCTGATCGAAGCCATAACGCATTTTCCTCCATTGATGTTGTTTCACTCAAAGGCTCACGCTTGACGATGAGCCGTTTCATTGCTATTATAATAGCAGATTATTTTGTGATATGAAATAGCATTTTATTGATTCGAGGTGTCAGATATTGATTTACGCCCCCAGCACCACCGCCGCCCTCGGCGTCGTGGAGGATGTCCAGCCGGAAACGCCCCTGACCCTGCGGGGCGAAGGGCTTTGGGTCTGTCTCATTTCCAGCGGAAAATGCGTCGTCTCCCTGTCGGAAACGGGGGCAGCGCCCGGCGGCTCTGCCCTCCTGCTACCGCCCCAGAGCGCGGCAGCGGGCCATCTCGTGCTGAGCCGGGGGCCTCTGACCCTCGCGCCGGAAAACGAGTGCCACCTGCTCTGCGTCCAGCTTACGGGGCAGGCGGCAGAGCAGTTCCTCGGGGGGCTGTCTGAGATGCCCTTCCTCGCCCGGGGCGAGACCTGCCCGGCGGCGGCAGAGCTGATGGGACGCCTCGCCGAGGAGCAGGACGCTTCCGAGCGGGTGCGGAGCCAGCTGGCCTTTGCCCTACTGTGTGAGCTTTCAGACGCCGACAGCGCCGCCCCGGCCCTGCCCCCGCTGGTGGCTGCGGCCATCGAGGACATCCGCAGGAACTACGCCGGGCTTTACGGCGTAGAGGAGCTGAGCGAGCGTCTGGGCGTCTCCAAGAGCCACCTCGTCCGGGCTTTCACGGCGGCGCTGGGCGTCTCGCCGGGGCGGTATCTCACCAGTGTCCGCATCGAGGCCGCCATGCGGCTCCTGCTCCACCGGGAGTACACGCTGGACGTCATCGCCAGCCTCTGCGGCTTTTCGGGGGCGAACTATCTCTGCCGCGTCTTTAAAAAAACGACCGGCCAATCCCCCACACAGTGGCGGGCGATGGCCGGTCGGAGCGCCCTGCCCGAGCTTTCGCCCGAGCAGCAGCGGCTGGAACAGGAATTGTTTATTTAACAGGCTTCCGCTTCAGCAGAAAGAGGGTCAGGCAGGCCGTGATGGCCTCCGAGGCCGGGAATGCAGCCCAGACGCCGTTCATTCCGAAGAGGGCGCTCAGCACCAGCGAGCAGGCCACGATGGCCGCGACGCCCCGGGACAGCGAGGTGGCAGAGGCCTCTGCGGGGCGGTCTACCGCGCCCAGATAGCCTGCGGCCACGATGTTGAAGCCCGCGAAGAAGTAGCCGAGGAAGTAGATGCGCATCCCTCGGAAGGCATACTCTGCCATGAGGGCCGAGTTCTCGCTGTTGAAGACGGCGACGATGGGGCCGGTGAACCCGAAGAGAACAACATACAATGCCGCCGCCAGTGCAAGAGCGGTCCCGCTGCCCAGCAGCAGGAGCTTGTGCGCTCCGGCGGCATCGTTTTTGCCGTAGCACCGGCTCACCAGCGGCTGTGCGCCCTGTGCCACGCCGTTGAAGATGGCCGTCGCCACCAGCGCGTAATTCGCCACGACGCCGTAGGCCGCCACGGCCACATTGCCCGCCAGACGGAGGAGCAGCAGGTTGAAGACGGTGGTGGTCACGCCCGAGGACATCTCCCCCACGAAGCCTGACACGCCCAGCTGGCAGCTCTGGGCCAGAAGCCTCGGCGAGGGCAGCTGCCGCACGAAGCGGATGGTGTTTTCCTTCTTGAGAAAGTGGCGGCTGCAAATGAGGATGCTCAGCACCGGCGACACCGCCGTTGCCAGCGCCGCGCCGGGCAGGCCGAGGCCCATGGGGAACATGAAGATATAGTCGAACACCACATTGAAGAGACTGCCGCACAGCGTCGCTACCATCGCCAGCGAGGGGTCGCCGTCGTTGCGGACGAAGGATGCGACGATGTAGTTGCACATAAAGAAAGGGGTAAACAGCAGGAAGATGCGGGCGTACCCCACACCGAGCGCGATGATCTCACAGTCGCCGCCCATGAGCCGCAGCAGTACCTCGGGGCAGAAGACTCCCGCCAGCATGAAGGGCAGGGCGAACACCAACGCCCAGAGCAGGGCGTTGGTGAAATAGCGCACCGCGCGCTCGTCCCCCTGCGCCCGGAGGATGGCGTAGCGGGTGGCCGCGCCGAGGCCCAGCATCGAGCCGATGGCAAAGATGAAGTTGTAGATGGGCAGGCAGAGGTTGAGCAGGGCGACGCCGTCGGTGCCCGCCGCCTGCGAGATGAAATAGGTGTCCGCCAGAATGTAGCAGGATGTGCCCAGAAGACCGAAAATGTTCTGGCTGACGTATTTGAAATACTGTCTGGTAAGGCTCATGTTCTCCTCGTCAAATATCACATTTTTGTCGTTGCAGCTTTGGATATACTGCCATATTGGGTCAGTCTATCACAATCCGACCAAAGGTGTCAAGCGCTCCATTTGCACAAATGCCCGGATGGGTGTATACTGTAGTTTGTTTTTGAAACTGCACTGAAAGGAGGGCGCATCATGTCGGGCAGCACCTTATATTGTCTCGGCGAGGCGTGGCTCGAGCTGGAAAGCCCTGCCCCGCTCTCGTCGGCGGAGGCGTTCCGGCCCCGGGTGGGCGGCAGTGCCGCCGCGCTGGCGCTGGCCTATGCGGCGCTGGGCGGCAGAGCTGCCCTTCTGGGCCAGCTGGGGGAGGATGCCTTCGGGCACCGCATTGCAGACGCTCTGGCCGACGCCGGCGTGGATGTCCGCCGCCTCTGCTTCACCTCCCGCGCCCCCACGCCTCTCCTCTTCCGGGGCAGCGGCGGGGCGCTGCCCTGCCGCACCCGCTCGGCCGACCTGCTCTACTCTGCCGGGCAGCTGGGAGAGGGCTGGGCCGCAGACGCCGGAGCACTGGCCCTTTCCAGCGCCTGCCTCGTGGACAGCCCCTGCCGCTACACCCACCTCTCTGCACTGGACACGGCCCACGCCTCCGGTGTGCCGGTCTGCTTCGTCCCAGCCCTCCGTCCGGCCCTCTGGCCCAGCGAAAAGACCCTGCGGGACACGGTGCTACAGTTCCTCCCTTTTGCAGACCTGCTGGTCCTCACCGAGGACGAGATGGAGCTTCTGCTGGACACCCGGGCCTATCAGGTGGGGCTGTTCTTCCTGCTGCGGGGGCACGTCCAGCTGGTCCTGCTCCAGACCGCCGAGGGTGTCCACGCCTTCACCCGGGCGGCACACGCCTTCTGGCCCGGCCTTTCGGCCCCGCCCGAGGAGCTGGCTGCGCGGCTGCTGTTCCGGCTCGACGCGCAGGACGCCGCCCTGAAAAAGCTCATGAAATACAGTGCAGCCGCCCTTCAGACCCTGCTGTGACGCAGGAAAGCCCCCGCCTTGTGACAGGCGGGGGCTTTCCTTTTACCATCCGGAGGAGGATGAGCAGATCAGCTTATCAGTGGATGAACACCGGGCCAAGGGGATTGGCGATGGGGCTGACGTAGCCGCCCAGCAGCTTGGGGATCGCAAGGCTGATGTCGGGCACATAGGTCAGGAGCAGCAGGGCGATGAACATGCACAGATAGAACGGCAGGGTAGCCTTGACGACCTTCTCCATGGGGCGCTTTGCCACAGCAGAGCCGATGAACAGGACAGAGCCGACAGGGGGGGTCAGCAGGCCGATGCCGCAGTTCAGGACCATGATGATACCGAACTGGATGGGGTCGATGCCGATGGAGGTGGCAATGGGCAGCAGGATGGGGGTAGCGATCAGGATGATGGGAGCCATATCCATGATGCAGCCCAGCACCAGAATGATGAGGTCGATGAGCAGTGCGATGATGTAGGGGTTGCTGGTGACGCTGGTGATGGCGTTTGCGGCCAGATCAGGCACGTGCAGCATGGTCAGGCAGTTGCCGAACACTGCAGAGGTGGCGATCAGGATCAGGACGATGGACAGGGTGTTGACGCACTCGTCCAGAGCGTACCAGACGCCCTTCCAGTCAAGGCCCTTGTAAACAAAGACGGAGACCAGCAGAGAGTAGATAACGGCGATAGCAGCGGACTCGGTGGCGGTAAAGACGCCGCCGACAACGCCGAAGACGACGATGACGACTGCGGCCAGTGCCCAGATGGAGGTGCCCAGCTGCTTGATGAAGCCTTTGATGGTGAAGGGAGAGCCCTTGGGGTAATTCTCCTTGACGGAGATGATGTAGGAGCCGACCATCAGGACGATGGCCAGCAGAGCGCCGGGCAGGTAGCCGGCGAGGAAGAGGCTGCCCACGGAGATGCCGCCAGCGGTGGTGGCGTAGATGACCATGTTATGGCTCGGGGGGACCAGCAGGCCCTCGCAGGAGGAGGTGATGGTGACAGCGGTGGAGAAGTCGGCGTCATAGCCCTGATCGACCATCATGGGGATCATGATAGAGCCGATGGAAGCGGTATCTGCAGAAGCAGAACCGGAGATGCCGCCGAAGAAGTAGGAAGCAACGATGTTGACCATTGCCATGCCGCCGCGCATCCAGCCGACGCAGGCGTCAGCCAGCGCGATCAGCTTTTCGGAGATGCCGCCGCTGCCCATGAGGACGCCCATGGTGATGAAGAAGGGGACGGCCATCAGGCTGAAGGACGAGATGCCCTTGACCATCAGACGGCAGACATCGGTCAGCGCCTGACCCTGCACCATCAGGCAGAGCACGCTGGACAGGCCAACGGCGTATGCAATGGGGAAACGCAGGAAGATCATGACAAAGAAGCTGACAAGAAGGACAACGATCGCCAGTGTCTGGACTGTCATATTAGTTCTCCTCCTTTACAAAAAAGCTCTTGACATGGTTGTACAGCGCCTCGATCTCGAAGATGATCATGGCGACACCGGCCAGAGGCACCGGGAAGTACATCCAGAAACGGCTCAGCCAAGGCATCGAGACATAGAAGCCGCGGCCGCCCAGCGTGGTGGCGTAGTTCCAGCCCACCACCATCATGATGATGCCGAGGACGCAGACTGCCAGATCCGCGAGGATGTCCAGCACCTTGACGGCGATCTTGGGCAGATAGACGTCAAATGCGGTCATCCGGATGTGTGCGCCGCGGCGGATGGCCAGAGCCGCACTCAGCACGGCCATATAGCTCATGCAGGTCAGGACGACCTCTTCGGTCCATGCGGGATCCGGGATGAATGGGACGTAACGACCGATGACCGACATGGTGGTGATGAGAATATCTGCGATCAGCAGCAGCTTGCAGATAAACAGGACCACTTTGTAGGTGATGTCGTACGCCGGCTTGATCTTATCCAGAGTGGTAAAGATTTTCGGCATAGGATCTCCTCCATACTCTATAAAAAACCCGGCGGGTCTGCGGGCGTATCCCGTAGTCCCCCGCCGGGCTTATGTACTACTTCAGGACAAAGGCGCTGTTATCAGCCCTTCATATCCAGCAGCTTCTGGTACAGCTCAGCCTGATCCGAGGTGTTCTCGCTGATGACCTTAGCGCAAGCCTCCTGCCAAGGAGCCTTATCGGGGACATCGACGACGTTGCAGCCAGAGGACTTCAGCTCGTCGAGGACCTTGTTCTCAGCGCTCTCGGACAGGTCAGCGTTGAAGGCCTGCGTATCAGCACCGGCCTCCATGATGGCAGCCTGCTGGTTCTCGGTCAGCTTAGCCCAAGCGTTGTCGGTGATGACAGCCTGGATAGCGCCCAGAGTGTGGCCGTCGAGGATCAGGTTGTTTGCGACCTCGGGGAAAGCGTTGGACTTGTAGTTTGCGATAGGCTGCTCAGCGCCATCGACAACGCCGGTCTGCAGTGCGCTGTACAGCTCACCGAAGGAGACGACGGTGGGGTTAGCGCCCAGACCCTCGACCATGCCGTTCATGACGGGGTCGTTGGACACGCGCAGCTTCAGGCCCTTGAAGTCAGCGATGCCGGACACGGGCTTGACCGTGAAGAAGTGACGGAAGCCCTCTTCGCCGTAGAAGATACCACGGACGGGCAGGCCCAGCTCCTGAGGCTCGTTCAGGAACTCAGGTGCCAGCTCGCTGTTGGCGAAGTTCCAGAAGTGAGCGCGGTTCTCGAAGGTGAAGGGGATGGACAGCAGCTTGGACTTGTTGCAGCCGTAGCTGGTCAGTGCGAAAGCAGAGATACGGCTCATATCGATGGAGGTGGAGCCGCCGAGGATGGCGTCCAGAACGTCGTTCTCAGAACCCAGAACACCGGAAGCCTGCACATCGATGACGACGGAGCCGCCGGTCAGCTCTTCGACCTTCTCCTTGAAGTGGGTAGCGGTCTGGCCAACGATGGTATCCAGCGGGTTGACCTCGGCGTAGACCAGAGTCACCTTGGGGTCGGAAGCAGCAGCTGCAGCATCGCCAGCGGGGGCGGTGGAAGCAGCAGTGGAAGTAGCGGTAGAGGTTGCGGTGCTCTTGGAGCCACCGCAGGCGGTCAGTGCCAGAGCAGCGGCAGAAACGCCTGCTGCTGCCAGAAAGCTGCGACGAGAGATCTTCTTCATGATAATTGTCCTCCTAAAAAATTTCCTCTTGCACGTCGGCGCACTCTGCACGGGTCGCACGCCGTCCGTTCATTTACTATACACACTTTAGCAAAAATTTTAAGCCAGAGCAAGGGGTTTTGAAAAATGTCCTGTTTTTCAAAAAAATGTGAGAAACACTTTTGTGCATCTTCTACAATCAGCAGTGTGGTTTCTTCAGCATATCGCCCAACCAGATGAATACAATGTGATATTCGTATCCTTTTCTCAGCTTTCCCGGATGCGCTGGAGGAGGCCGCTCTGCTCCCCGAAGCGCGCATACAGCGGCTCCACTGCCGCCCGGAAGCGGGCTTTCTCGGCGGCGGAAAGGGTCGTCACCTCCACGCCCCATGCCCGCATATGGGCCTCGGCGCTGGCCTCCCGCTCGGCCCAGAGGCGGCGTTCGGTCAGGGCGCTCTCCTTCCCGCAGGTGCGGACGATGTCGGGGAAGCTCTCGTCCAGCTTTGCCAGCTTTTCCATCGCGGCCTCGCTGGCCAGCTGCAATTCGGGCACACGGGTGTGCTCATCCTCTAAAAAATACGGTGCGACCTCGTAGTGGCCCATAGCCTCATAGCTGGGCCAGTTGTTCTCTGCGCCGTCGATCTCGGCGTTGTGGAGGGCCGCATACACCCGGCTGTAGACCACCTGCACAGGCTGTGCGCCGAGGTCCTGTATCATCTCGCTCATCAGATCCGACTCCTGCACCCGGAGGGTCAGCCCCACGAGGTCTGCCAGCGTCTCCACCTTTTCGCGGGTGTAGAAGCTGCGGACCCCGGCGTCGAACCACGACAGCCCTACAAGGTCCATCGCGCCGAGGCTGGAGAGGAACCCATCCCCGATCTCACCGTCCAGCACCCGCCACATCTGAGGGGCGTCGGTGTAGAGGAAAGGCAGCTGCAAAACGCTCAGGGTGGGCAGCTGCTCCGCCAGCTGGCTCAGGGAGACGCGGGCAAAGTCAATGCCGCCATACTGCATCTGCTCGATGACGCTCTGCTCGGCCCCCAGCCCGCCTCCGCTGTAGACGACGACCTTGACCCTCCCCTCCGTCCGCTGGGCCACAAGGTCGGCGAAGGCCAGCGCGGCCTGCGTGGTGGGGTAATCCTCGGGCTGGTTCTCGGCGTAGCGCAGGATAAGCTCCGGGCCGGTATATTCCTCGGCTCTGCCGCAGCCCACAGCGCCCAGTGCCGTGCAGGCGGCCAGCGCCAGCACACTGCGGCGGGAGATCCTCCGCCCGTTCAAAGCTCGGCCTCCGGGTCGGACTTCGCTTTCTGCCCCGCCTGACGGCGGTACTGGGTGGGGGTCATGCCGGTGCGCTTCTTGAACGCCCGGGCGAAGTAGCTGGCGTCCTCGTAGCCCACCATCGACGCCACCTCTGCCGAGGAGCGGAAGGGGTCGGTCAGCAGCTCTTTGGCTGCGTTGATGCGCAGCTCGGTGAGGCAGTCGAGGAAGTTCATCTTCTGATACTTCTTGAACTGGGCCGACAGGTACGCCGGGCTGATGTGCAGGATCTCACCCACGCTGTCCAGCGACAGGTCGAACATATAGTTGTCCTCGAGGTAACGGCGGACATGGGCCATGATGAGAGCCGCCTGACTGTTCTCGCCCTCCTCGGGGGACTCTTCAGCCTCCTCTCCGGCCGCAGGCGGTTCCGGCTGGGGCTGAGGCTGGGCCGCGGCCAGCTCCTCCAGCTTCCGCTCGGTCTGGATCTGCCGGATGGCCCGGCGCACCGAGGCCTCCAGCTCATCGGGGTCCACCGGCTTGAGCAGGTAGTCGCAGGCCCCCAGATGCACCGCCTCGTGGGCGTACTGGAACAGGCTGTAGGCCGTCACAAAGATGACCCGGCAGGAGGGCCGCTGGGCCAGCACAGCGCGGGCTGCGTCAAGGCCGCTCATCCCCGGCATCTCGATGTCCATGAGGATGAGGTCTGCGTTCCACAGCACCGCCGTGTCGGCAGCCTTGCGGCCGTTCTCGGCCATCTCCAAGACCACCTCCCGCTCAAAGCGGCGCTGGACGAGTTCTGCAAGCGCCTCCCGTTCCAGTTTTTCATCATCCGCGATCAACAGCCGGATCATCGTCCAATTCCTCCTCCAAAAGTTCTACTAAGGGCAGATACATACTGATGGCCGTGCCCCGGCCGGGGTGAGAGCGGATGACCAGCCGCCCTCGTTTGTCCAGAAGCCGCAGGCGCGCGGCCACATTGTAGACGCCGATGTGCTCCCAGCGCTCACCGGGTCGGGCCAGCGCGGCTTTCAGCTGGGCCAGCTGCTGAGGCTGGATGCCCACGCCGTTGTCGCAGACGCTGATATAGAGCAGCCCCTTCTCCCGCAGCGGGTTGATGCGGATGCGCACCACGCCGCCCTCTTCCTTGGGCGAGATGCCGTGCTTGAAGGCGTTCTCCACGATGGGCTGCAAGATAAAGGAGGGCACCATCGTCTCCGTCAAGTCGAGGGAGTCGGAGATGCGCCACACCATCTTCACCCGGTCGCCGAAGCGGACATGATAGATGGAGTAGTATTCGTCCACGATGCGCACCTCCCGGGCCAGCGGCACCTGCTCGTCGTTGCTCATGAGGCTGTAGCGCAGCAGGTGGGACAGCGCTGTGATGAGGGCCTGCGTGCGGTAGGCTTTTTCCTGTCCGGCGGTCTGCAGGATCACGTTCAGGGTGTTGAAGAGGAAGTGGGGGTCGATCTGGCTGCGCAGCTGCTGCAGGCGGCTGCGCTCCATCCGGTTCTGCAGCTCCAGCGCCTCCGTCTTCTGGCGGTGAAGCTCCCGCTCCATCTCGTTCTTCTCCCGCAGGGTAGTCACCTGCTCGGCCATCGAGTGCTTCATGTGATTGAACGCTTCGGTGAGCTGGGCCATCTCGGGCTGATGGGGCACAGGCAGGTCGGGCGAGTCGAACACGCCCCGGGTGACCTCCCGGGAGGCACCGATCAGCTGCTGCACCGGGGTCAGCAGGTGGATGACCGAAAGCGCCATGACGCAGCCCAGCGCGAGGCAGAGGGCCACCACGACGGTCTGCGCCCACTTGACTCGGTCGCTGAGGGCTGACACGGTGGTGTAGGTGCTCTGTGCGTCGGCGATGGCCCTGTTGAGCAGCTGCTGGGTGTATTGACGCAGATAGCCTCCGCAGGGGACGATCTTATTATAGTAGAGCTGGGCAGCCTGCGCGTCCTCGCCGGAGGCCACCGCCTCTTCCAGCTGGCCCACCAGCGCGGTGTAGCTGCCGTAGGTGGTGGAGACGGCGTTGTAGAGCAGATACTGCTCCTCGCTGACGGTGCCAATGTCGCCCTGAATGCGCCAGAGCCACGCGTTGGTGACAGAAAAGGCCCGGTTCAGTTCCTCGGTCAGCGCCTTGGCGTCGCCGTACTCCCAGCGGTAGTTCTCCATTGCCGAAAGGCTCTGCTCCACGCCGTTCTGGAAGCGGCTGATGGCGTTGAAGTTGCCCATCTGGTCGTCCAGCTCCCGCAGCACGGTGCCGGACTGGTAAAAGCTCAAGAATATCTGCCCTGCCAACGCCAGAAAAAACGCCGCCAGGCAAAGGCTGATCTGCCCCTTCAGGGTCATCCTGCGCCCCACGCATCCGCCCTCCTCACTTGGTATTATTCCACCCGCTCCGGCCTTTCTGCCGCCCGGGCGGAGCCTTGATCCATTTTCTTTTTCGTCCTATTTTAGCACATTTTAGGGCATCTGCGCAATATCATCCTTGATTGTTGGAAAACAATATGGTACTATGACCAAAAAGGAGGATATTTTATGTCTCAGCCGATCTCTGTTTCCGTCCAGATGGACGCTGCATCCTTCCACGATTTCGCCGCCTTCGACCTGCTGCGCCACCGCAAGGCGTGGCACCGCCCTCTGGCCTTCACGGCCATCCTGCTGGCATCTGCCGGGGTCTGCCTCTCGCAGGTGGGGCAGAAAGACGGCGCGGCCCTGCTCACGGTGGTGCTTTCCGTCGTGGCTCTGGGCGTGCCCGCCGTCTACTTCTGGACCTTCTTCCACTCTCTGCGCCTTCAGATCAAAAAGATGGGCCTTCCCCGCCCCTTCTATCGGCTGACGCTGGACGATGCAGGGCTTTCGGTCTGGATGGCAGGCGAGCAGGACAAGCCCGAGCCGACCCGGAGCTATCCGTGGCATGACCTCCACCTCGCCTACCGCACACCGAACGCCATCTATCTCTACGTCCAGCAGACGCAGGCCTACCTGCTCAACGACAGCCTCGACGCCGCGTGGAGCCTGCTGCGATCCTCCCTCCCGGCAGAACGCCTGCGCGACCTGCGATAAAACGTAAAAAACCGCCCTTTTCAGGGCGGTTTTTATTGTTTGACCTCTCAGTCTGCAAAACAAAAACAGACAGCGCCGTGGAAAGGAGGAGAAAGCGGCGCTGCCTGTGTATGAGAACTCCTAAGCATTTGCGGCTGTTAGGAGGTTGTTGGTAGTCTGTCCGCCGCCGTGGCTGTTGCCTCGCATTGGCTGGGGGACAGTGTTTTTTAGGGGCGCAGCACCCGCTGCGGGGGCCTGCGCATGAATCTTGCCTGCATGGCATCGTGGGAAGCTCAAAAGCCGGAGATGGGGGACTCACGTTTCTGTCTTCCCGACTGCACCCTTATTGTACCGGATAAAAATGGAGTTTCTTTGTGGTAGTTTTGAACAATCTGCAAACAAGATGTGGAAAACCGGAAAGCTTTCTTTTCCGCTCTGCTTGACATTCGGCACGGAACGAGGTATTGTTAGTTTTATTGTGCAATATCTCTGGGAACCTTGTTTTTGAGGGAGGGAAGAACTATGACCGATACGGCACAGCAGCAGAAAAAGACCCTGCTCATGACCGAGGGCAGCATCTGGAAGAGTATCCTGCTCTTCTCGGTGCCGCTCATCCTTGGCAACCTGCTCCAGCAGCTCTACAACACCGCCGACTCCATCATCGTCGGCAACTTTCTGGGCAGCAATGCGCTGGCCGCAGTAGGCTCCAGCGGCTCGCCCATCTACCTGCTCATCGGCTTCAGTCAGGGCGTGGCCGTGGGTGCAGGCGTCGTGGTGAGCCAGTACCTCGGCGCGAAGGACAAAAAGGAGACCCGCATCGCCGTCCACACCTCGCTGGCCATCGCGGCCATCCTCGGCCTCATCCTCACGGTGGGCGGCATCGCGGTCAGCCGAACCCTGCTGGTCTGGATGAACACCCCCGACGAGGTGCTAGGCGATGCCGTCACCTACATGAAGCTCTACTTCGGCGGCGTGCTGTTCAGCGTCATCTATAATATGGCGGCAGGCATCCTCAACGCGGCGGGCAACTCCCGGCGCTCGGTCCTCTACCTTGCCTGCGCCTCCATCACCAACATCATCCTCGACCTCGTGTTCATCGCCGGGCTGAAGATGGGCGTGGCGGGCGCAGCCATCGCCACCGACATCAGCCAGCTCGTCTCCTGCGTGCTGAGCCTCCGCTTCCTGATGAAGGTGGACGCAGACTATAAAGTGGAGCTTTCCTCCGTCCGTCCCGACAAGCGGATGACCTCCCGCATCATCCGCATCGGCCTGCCCACCGGCATCCAGAACATGGTCATCTCCTTCTCGAACGTGCTGGTCCAGTCCAGCGTCAACAGCTACGGTGCCGCCGCCATGGCGGGCTTTGCCGCCTACATGAAGATCGACGGCTTCAACATCCTGCCCGTCACCAGCTTCAGCATGGCGGCCACCACCTTCGTGGGCCAGAACTACGGTGCCGGCAACCTCAAGCGGGTGAAGAAGGGCACATGGGTCACGCTGGCCATGGGCGTGCTCTACACTCTCTGCACCGGTACCCTGCTGCTGGCGTTCCAAAGCCCCATCATGCACCTGTTCACCTCCGACGAGACGGTGGTCTCCTTCGGGTGCATCGCCATGCACTATTTCTGCCCCTTCTACTTCCTGCTGTCCATCCTCCACGGCATGGCAGGTGCCGTGCGCGGCACGGGCCGCAGCGTCCCCCCGATGGTGGTACTGCTGGTCTCGCTGTGCCTGTTCCGGGTGGTATGGATCCAGTTCGTCCTTCCCTTCTTTTCGGGCATCGAGGGTGTGTTCGTCCTCTACCCGGTGTCGTGGGCACTGGGCGCGGTGCTGATGGTCCTCTACGCATGGAAAGGCAGCTGGATGACCTACGACCATTCCTGACTGGCATCACCTTCCATTCTATTTTTCCATTCGTCTTTTGGGGCCGTCTGTGGTATCCTTTATAGGCAGAAAAAACACAGATCTCATATCGCAGGAGGACTCATGCAAGCAGTGAAACAGGCAGTTAAAACAGAAACCGCACAGCAGCGCCCCGCCGGTGCACAGATGGCCCTGCGGATCCTTCTTTCTTTCATCAAGATCGGTGCCTTCACCTTCGGCAGCGGATGGAGCATCGTTGCCCAGATGGAGCAGGAATTTGTGGACAAGCGGGGCTGGATGACCAAGAGCGACCTGCTGGAACTCATCGCCGTGGGCAAGAGCCTGCCCGGCATCATGGTGGTGAACATCACCATGCTCTTCGGCTACCAGATGGCCGGGGCTTTGGGCGGTGTCTGCGCAGCCGTCGGCCTGTGCATCCCTGCCGTCATCACCCTCACCGTCGTGACGGCCATCTACGATGCCATCAAGGACAACTACTGGGTCTGGTCGGCCCTCCGGGGCGTCCAGTGCGCCGTGGCCCCCATCATCGGCGGCGCGGCCATCTCTCTCGGCAAAGACGCCCTGCGCAGCGCGGCGGCCATCATGATCTGCGCGGCGGCCTTCGTGCTCTGCTATTTTACGTCCATCAGCAACCTGACGCTGGTGATCGCCGGTGTGGTCATCGCACTGGTCTGGATGGGGGTGAGCGAACATGGCCGCAGCTGAGACCCTCATCCAGCTCTTTATCGCCTTCGCAAAGATCGGCTTCACCAGCTTCGGCGGCACCTCCATGATCCCCCTCATCATGGATGAGATGTCCTCCCACGGCTGGATGACCGACGCCGACCTGACGAACCTCATCGCCATCGCTGAGATGACCCCCGGCTCGCTGGGCGTCAACGCCGCCACCTTTGCAGGCACAAAGACAGCCGGGATGCTGGGCGGCATCTTTGCCGTGCTGGGCGTCCTCAGCCCCACCCTGACCCTGACCCTGCTGGCGGCAGTCTTCTTCCAGAAATTCCGCACCAGCAAGGTCATGAGCTACATCATGCGCATCGTCAAGCCCATCTGCATCGGCATGGTGCTGGGCGTGCTGGTGAGCCTGTGCCGCCAGTCCTACCTCACCGAGGCAGGCGGCATCAGCCTGTCGGGCCTCTGCATCGGCATCCTCTGCTTCGTCCTGCTTCAGAAATTCAAGCTCAGTGTGCCGAAGGTCATCGGCATCGCGGCTGCGCTGGGGCTGGTGTGCTTCGGGGTGTTCTGACTCCAACCTCTCAGTCTCGCTTCGCTCGACAGCTCCCCTACCGAGGGGAGGCGGCATCGCGTCAGCGATGACGGAGAGGTTTATTTTTTTATCGCCAGCGGCGACGGTCTTATGCTCACCTCGCCGTGGCAGAGAGCCTCGGTGCGGCCTGCCTCCCGCTCCACGATGAGCCGCCCGGCGTCGTCGATAGCCACCGCCCTTGCGGCGTAGCTCTCGCCGCCGGCGCAGACCGTCACCCAGTGGCCGGGCACAAAGCACCGGGCGCGGTACTCGTCCAGACAGTCGAAGTCCGGGCAGAGGGCCAGCAGCTGGCGGGCGATCTCTCCCGCCAGCGCGGCCCGGCTCACCGGCGCAGGCCCGCCGGGATAGAGGCTGCCTGCGATGGGCCGCAGCTCCTCGGGCCAGTCCTCCGGGCGGGAGGTGAGGTTGAGGCCGATGCCCGCCACCAGCCACTCCAGCTGGCCGCTCTCAAGGTCGGCCCCGGCCTCGGTCAGGATGCCGCAGACCTTTTTGCCGTTGTAGTAAAGGTCGTTGACCCACTTGATGCCCAGCTCCAGCCCGCAGAGCTTCTTCACGGCCCGGCAGACAGCCACCGCCGCGCTGACGGTGACGGCCTGCGCCTCGGTCATGGGCAGGCTGGGCCGCAGCACCAGCGAGAGATAGACCCCCTTTCCCGCCGGGCTTTCAAACCGCCGCCCCAGCCGTCCCCGGCCCGCCGTCTGCTGGCCGGCAAGCACCATCGTGCCATGAGGCGCACCCTCAAGGGCCAGCGTCTTGGCGGTGCGGTTGGAGCTTTCCAGCGTGTTGTAGAGGAAGATGGGCGCGTCATACTCCCCCACCGCCTCGGCACAGAAGGGGTCGCCCCCCGCCAGCCGATAGCCCCGCCGGGGGGCAGCTTCCAGCGCATAGCCCTGCGCCGCCAGCGCGGCGGCGGCCTTGTGGACGGCGGCGCGGCTCACGCCCAGCTGCCGGGCCAGCTGCTGGCCCGAGATGCACTCGCCCTGCGCGGCGGAAAGGGCCGCCAAGAGGGCCTGTTTTGTGGTAGAGGCCATCGGATCTCCTCCTTTTTGGTGTGTAATAAGAGCATTCTACCACATTTTCAAAAATTTTCCCACGATTTTGCAGGTTTTTGCCCCGCTGTCTCGTATGGATAGACAGAGCGCTTGAAACGCAGGGCAGAAAGGAGGCGGAGCGCAGCCCTTGAACACACTGGAATTTGACCGGCTGGTGCAGAAGTACCAGTCCCTCGTCTACACCATCTGCCACCAGCTGGTGCCGGACGAGGGCGATGCGCAGGACCTGACGCAGGAGACCTTCCTCGCCGCGTGGCGGAACATGAGCCGCCGTCCTGTCGGGTACGAGAAGCAGTGGCTGGCCCGCATCGCCTCCAACAAAGCGAAGGACTACCTGCGCAGCGCATGGGCGCGCCGGATGAACACCCCCGGCGACGCTGTCCTTGCGCTGGAGGGCGCACCGCCCGGCAGCGAGCCGGAAACGCAGCTGCTGGAAGCGCTGGGTGAGGAAGAGCTGACCCAGCGCATCCTCGGCCTGCGGGAACCCTATAAGACGCCCTGCCGCCTCGTGCTGCTGGAGCAGCACACCGCCGCCGAAGCCGCCCGGCTCTGCGGCAGGCCCCAGAAAACCGTGGAGGCGCAGGTCTACCGGGCCAAAAAGATGCTGGCCGCGCAGCTGAGCGCAGCCGGAAAGGAGGGCATTTAAATGGAATCGTTCCGGAAAGACGGCTGTCTGAGCGACGAAGGGCTGCACGCCCTCATCGCCGGACAGCTGGATGAGCTGGGGCGGCTGGAAGCCGCCGAACATCTCGCCTACTGCGACAAATGCACCGACCGCTACACTGCACTGCTGACTGCGGACGCCCTCTCCGACCCGCCCCGCAGCGTCCGCCGGACGGTGATGGGCACCATCTGGGTGCGGCTGATGCAGAGCACCTGCGGCCGGGCTGCGGTGGCGGGCGTCGCCGCTGTGCTGGCGCTGACCATCTGGCGCACCGGTGCGCTGACCTTCGTCACCGACCACAGCCGCGACCTGCAGGCCCTCCTGCCCGCCGTTCAGGTCACTCTGCCGGAAAAGCAGCCCCCGAAGCTCCTGCCGGAGAAGCTGGGCAGGCCGGTGGACTCCCGCCCCGGAGAGAACTTCTACACCCGCGTTTCTTCTGCGCTGGAAAGCCTGCTGAACGCGGCTGAAAACATCAAGTAAGGAGACCGTTATGCTGAAAAATGGATTTTTGACCTTCTGCTGCGCCTTCGTCCCCGGCGCAGGCCAGATGTATCAGGGCTATATGAAGCGGGGCCTCTCCCTCATCCTTACAGCCTGCTGCATCGGGATGGTGAGCTCACTGCTCAACCCGGTACTGCTCCTGCTTGTGGTGGTGTGGATGTACAGCTTCTTTGACACCTTCAACCTCCGGGCGCAGATCCTCGCGGACACCGCGCCGGAGGACGACTACCTCATCCACTTCGACCCCCGCGACAGACGGCTGGCCCGGGCTCTGCTGGACAGCCACAAGCTGGTGGGCTGGGCGCTCATCGCCTTCGGTGCCCTCATCGCCTACCAGAGCCTCATCATGAACATTCTCGGCGACCTCGTCTACCGCTGGGGCCACTCCTCCCCCGTTTTCCGCGCCCTCTATCTCGTCATGGCCAGCCTGCCGGATGTGGTGGTCTGTGTGGTCCTCATCGTCTGCGGCGTCTGGCTGGTGAAAGGCCCCCATCCGGCCAAAAAGCCGGATGCTTCCAAGGATGTCCCCGAGGATGCCGATTTCTGCGAGTATCACGCCGACGAGCAGGAAAAGGCCCCTCTGCTCTCCTCTCCTGTGGTAAACGAAAATGAGGTGACGGATGATGGAACAGAACACGACGAATAAGCCCCTGCGCCGGGTGGGCACCCTGACGCTGGGCGTCTGCCTCATCGCGGCGGGCGTGCTCTTCCTGCTGGCCCGCTTCCTGCCCGGCCTGCCGTGGCTGGTCATCTGGCAGGTACTTCCGGCGGCGGGACTCATCCTGCTGGGGTGTGAGGTGCTCTACTACTCGGCCCGGCCCGGCGCGTGCCGGTGTGACTTCGGCTCGGTGGTGCTCTGCCTGCTGCTGATGGGCGGGTGCTTCGGCATCTCGACCCTCATGCTGCTGGCCCAGATGCTGGGCCGCGGCTACACGATCCACCTGTGAATACAAGAAAGCCTGTGCAGCTCTCCCGCCCCGGGAGGGTCTGCACAGGCTTTTTTCGTTTGAAGAGAGGGGCTTACTGCACGCCGGTCAGCTCAGCCAGCTTGTGGTAGATCTCGGTGTTGTCAAAGACGCCGCGGAACTTCTCCGCGCCGACGCCCAGCGCATAGATGTTGACGGAAGCGCCGGTGTGGGCATAGGTGGTGTGGTCCATGCCGGATTTGTGGTTGATGGTGTGGCAGACGGCCATGCTGAAGGGGATGTAGGTGCCGTACAGCTCATAATCCTGCTGGCTCATCTCCTTCTGAGAGGAAGAACCGACGGCCAGCGTCCGCTCGTAGGCCTTGCGCAGGTTCTCCACCTCGTAGTCGGTCAGCAGCAGCTTGCCTGCCTTGGCGGCATCGGGGTCGGTGGGCAGGGTCAGGCCGAAGTTGGCCTTCACGTCGGCCATCGCAGCCTCAAAGGGGGTCTTGTTGGCGATGTAGCCCTTGACGTAGGTGGAGTCGAACTTGGCGTAGGACATCTTCTGGTGGGTGAGGTTGGTCAGGAAGGTGTCGTAGTTGGTGGTCTTGTAGCCGATGGCCATGCCGCCGGTCTCGTGGTCGGCGGTGACGAGGATAAGGGTGTCGTTGGGGTGGGCGTTGTAGAAGTCCACCGCAGTCTGCACGGCGTTGCTCATCTCGAGAACGTCATGGATGGAGGCGGCAGCATCGTTGGCGTGGCAGGCCCAGTCGATCTTGCCGGACTCGGTCATCAGGAAGAAGCCCTTCTTGTTGTCCAGCAGCTCGATGCCCTTTTTGACGTAGTCGGTCAGCTGCCACTCGCCTGCGGCGGCATCCATGGAGTAGTTCATGGCCTTGCCGTCGGCCAGTGCCTCCGCGATGATGAGGGTCTTGCCTGCACCGGCCTTGAGGGCGGCGGCGTCTGCCTGACGGGTGACGACGTTGTAGCCGTTCTGGGCAGCGATCTCGTGGTTGTTGGGGCCGGTGCCGTCGCCGTTCACCTTCTGGAACTCACCGCCTGCGAAGTATTCGAAGCCGGAGGCGGCCAGCTCTTTGCCGATGGCGTAGTAGTTCTTGCGGGTCTTCTGGTGTGCGTAGAAGGCAGCAGGGGTGGCGTGGTCGATGTTGACGGAGGAGACGACGCCCACCTTGTAGTTCTTCTGGGCATGGAGCTTCTCGGCGATGGTCTCATAGGGCACATCGCGGGTCCAAGGACACATATTGATGACGCCGCTCTCGGTCTTGTGGCCGGTGGCGATGGAGGTAGCAGTGGAAGCGGAGTCGGGGCAGAAGGAGGTGCTGTCATAGGTGGTCACGCTGCCCACCTCGGGGAACTGGGTGAAGCTCAGCTCGCCCTCGGTAATGGCACCGTTGTTCTCCACCGTGCCCTTGTAGAAGCGGGCAGACTGGATCTGGGCCGTGCCCATGCCGTCGCCGATGAAGAGGAAAACATATTTGGGCTTGCCGCCGAAGATGCCCAGCAGGCCGTTCTCCTCCTCTGCTGCCTTGTCCACGTTGGGTGCAGCGGCATGGGCGGCTGCGGGAGCAGCAGCCAGCATACCGGCGGCAGACGCAAAAGCACCAGCCTTCAAAAAGCTGCGGCGGGACATTTTATTCTCTTTCATACCTGAAAGTCCTCTCTTTCCATGAGCCTCACAGGCTCGCTCTCTCTTTTTTGATCCTTGGGAACGGCCTTATTTTACCGCCCACGCCCCCGGCCCGAAACCATGCCGGCGCAAAATCGGTGTAAAACCCCGGCGGCGGCTGGGGGCTTTGTGTAAAAAAGAGGACTGTCCGGAGCAAAAAGCGCCCCTCCGCTTTACCGGAGAGGCGCTTTTGTATATCACAGGTCAATTATGCGTTGAACTTTTCCTCGTTCAGCAGGCCCTCGCTCTTGGCCACACAGATGCTGGCGACTGCGTCGCCCACCACGTTCAGGGAGGTGACGAGCATCTCGATGGGGCGGTTGATGGCAAGGATGAGGGAGTAGGCCAGCAGGGCGCTGTCGTTGACGAAGCCCGCGCCGGACAGGATGGTAAAGAGGATGACGGCACCTGCGCCGGGAGCGGCAGGGGTGCCCACCGAGGCCAGCAGAGCCAGCAGGGCCACCACGACCAGCTGGGCGGGCGTGACGGTGTATCCGGCGCAGCCCGCGATAAAGACGGTGGCGACCACCTGCATGATGGCAGTGCCGTCCATGTTGATGGTCATGCCCAGCGGCAGGACGAAGGAGGCGATGGACTCATCGACGCCGAAGTCCTCGGTGCAGACCTTGATGTTCAGGGGCAGGGTCGCCGCGCTGGAGGAGGTGGAGAAGCCAAAAACGGCCACATTGGCGATCTTTTTGATGAAGGTGATGGGGTTCTGCTTCGCGCCCAGCGCCACCACCAAAGGGTAGGCCACCAGCAGGAAGACCAAGAGCAGAGCCACCGTGACTACCACGTACACCAGCGCAGGCTTGAGGTAGTCGATGCCGTAGATGGCGAAGGTGCGGGTCAGCAGCACGAAGACAGCGAAGGGGGCGAAGGTCGTGACCACGAAGTTGAGGAAGACCACCACCACATCGTTCACCTCGCCCAGCAGGCGGCGGAGGGTGGCCGTGCGGCTCTCACCCAGCACATTCATGCTCAGACCCACGGCCACGGCGAGGAAGACGGAGGAGAGCACCGCGTTGTTGCTGCCGAACGCCGTGACGATGTTGGAGGGGATGACGTTCAGCACCACGTTCAGGGGGTTGGAGCCGGTGGAGCCGGCGGCCTCGGTCAGGCCCTCGATGTGGGTGTTGAACAGGCTCATGGAATAGGTGGCATAGCCCACGCAGCCGGCCAGTGCCAGCGCCATAAAGGAGCACAGCAGGAACCAGAAGAGGGTCTTGGCCGAGATGCGGCCCATGGTGCGGGTGTCGGCGATGCTGCCGATGGCCAGCGCGATGGAGGTGAACACCATCGGGATGATGACCAGCTGCAGTGCCTTGATGAAGAGCTGGCCAATGATATAGAACAGGCCCAGTGCACGTTCTGCGCCCTCGGTGGTGATGTCCTGAAAGAGCAGGTCGTTGATGGTCTGCCAGATGCCGCTGTTGCCGGAAGCAACGAGCTTCTCACGCAGCATCATAAAGGCAAAGCCTGCCGCAAGGCCGCAGACCAGAGATACTGCCATCCTTTTCGCTAGGAGCGAGCCGCTGTTTTTATTTTTTTCCATACGATTTTCCTCACTTTTTTCCGTTTCCCAGTGTGTTTCGGTCGCATTCGGCCTATCTTACCACGACACACTGTTGGATGCAAGGGAAAAATCGTCTTTTCAGGCGATTTTTTTGGAAAAGTATGACGTATGAAAAATCAGTGTAAAAATTACGTTCAGGATAAAGAAAACCTCTCCGTCACGCCTACGGCGTGACGGAGAGGTTGTTTCTTATGTAAGGTCTTCCCCCAGCTCCACGGCCTCCAGCACCCGGATGCCTTCGGCCTCGAAAGCGGCGCGCAGGGCCTCGGCAAAGCCGGGGCGGGGCACCTTGTTCTTGATGCAGAGGGTGATGACCCCGTGCAGGCTGGTGGCTTCCAGACCGATGGATGCGCCGTCCGCGGGCACCCACGTCTGGAAATCTTCGATGTACCGGGTCAACTCCGGGCTGGACGGCCTGAAGGGGTCGCCCAGATAGCTCACCCAGAAGTCGACCGGAAAGCCGCTGATGTATTCGCCCATCTGGAAGATGCGCTTCTTGATGCTGAGGCTGGCCTTCTGCTGGTAGACCCGGTAGACCCAGCCCATCTGCTCGGCGATGCGGAAGATCTTCTTCTCCGGGGCGAGGTTCGCCTTCAGGTCCGTGTCCACACCCACGGCCACCTCGGCCAGCGGGGCATCTGCTGTCAGCGGGAGTCTGCGCTGGAAGGAGGCCACACAGTTGTAGAGGGCGTTCGGCGCACCCAGCGCGTCGCGGGCGTCTGTCGAGTAGCTGTAGAGCACCTCGTCCTTGTCCAGATACGCCCGCACCGCCTTACAGAGCAGAGCCGTCAGGGCGCTGAAGGGCTTGACGCCGCAGCGGAGGGCGGCGTCCACAAGCCCCGCCTTTTCCAGCCGGACGCGGCAGCAGGTGGGCGTCTCTTCAAAGGTCTGCACCACGGGGCGCTGCATATCGTTGGCCACCTGACTCTCGGGATATTTTGCAAGGATGTCCTCGATGTCGTAGGCAGGGTCGGTCACGAGGGCACGGCCCTCAAAGGCCGTGCCGTACCGCAGGTTGCAGTAAAACTGCAGCACCATCGTCATAAAGGGTGCTATGCCCCGGCCATCGGCCATGAAGTGGAACCAGTCAAAGCAGACGACTTTCCCCTCATAGCTCAGGGCAACAGTAAAGCCGTTCTCGTCCGGAAATTCGGGTTTTGCACTGCCCTGCCGCACCGGGCAGGGGGCGTCCGACGGTTCGAGGTGGAGCAGCTTTTTCTCCCACACCGGCTTCTGGAAATAGTAGGGTGCCTTTGCTCGGGCCGCATCCAGAGCCTGCTGCAAAAGCGCACCGTCCACGGCGTCTTTCAGCGTGACCTGATAGCGGCAGTTGACCATGTTTTCGCGGTAGTAGTAGACGATGCCCTGAAAAACAGAGCGCTGTTCGGCATCCATCCCTTATTCCCCCGCGTGCGCAGCCAGATAGTCGGCCAGATCGCTGACGGTGACGAAGTTGCGCAGCTCCTTTTCGGGGATGCGCAGGCCAAAGGTCTCCTCAAGGTCAGCCACAACGGTCAGGATCTCCATCGAAGACAGGTCGAGGTCATCCATGAGGACGCTGTTCTCGTTCACATCATCGGGGGAAATCTCCGCAACATCTTCCAGAATTGCAAGGATCTGGGACACGATCTCGGTTCTTTCCATAGTTTGAATCTTCCTTTCGTAGTTCCATTAAAGGCGGCTGCGGCTCTTTTCCAGTATTCCGCAGCCTGCCCGGTTTATTCTTACTTGCGCAGCAGCTTGCCGGTGCCGGTGCGGGGCAGAGGCTCAGTGCTGAACTCCACGGCGCTCATCCGCTTGTAGAGCGGCAGGGTGCGGTTGGTCTCAGTGATGAAGTCGCGGACGGTCTGCTGGTCGGCCTCGCCGCAGTAGATGACGGCACAGATCTTCTTGCCCTTCTCCCTGACGATGCATTCCTTGACGGCCTCGCACTTGGACAGCAGATTTTCCAGTTCTTCGGGGCTGACGTTCTCACCGTTGTCGAGGATGATGATATTCTTCTTGCGTCCGGTGATGTAATAGAAGCCGTCCTCATCCACACGGGCCAGGTCTCCGGTGTGGAACCAGCCGTCGGCGTCGAGAACTTCTGCGGTGGCCTCGGGGTCCTTGTAATAACCCAGCATGACGCAGCCGCCGCGGATGCAAATTTCGCCCGTCTCGTCCAGCTTGTACTCGGCGTGGTCGTCGGGCTTGCCCACGGCGCGGATGTGCTTTTCGTCCTGCTCGTAGTTGATGATGCCGTCGCCGCAGGTCTCGGTCATGCCGTACACCTGAGTGATCATCATGCCCTGCTGTGCCAGCTCGGCCAGCATGGCGCCGTCAAACATGGCAGAGGAGCCGCAGGGGTTCCAGATGCCGTTCAGGCGGGCGCGGCGGCCCCGCTTGACGTCTTTGTAGATGGCCTCCATCAGCATGGGAGCCACAGCGATGGCATCGCTGTGCATCAGGCCGAGGTCGCGATAGAAGTCGCGGATGTCGGCGGAGAGGTTCAGCGCCCAGCCCTTGCAGGCCCAAACGAAGAGGCAGATGAACGTACCCAGATGGAACAGGGGCAGGATGGCGAAGTTGCTCAGGACGTCGTTTTTGTCCTCGGGCATATGCTCGTGCTTATAGCCCAGCATGGCGTCGCCGAATTTGACCTGGCACTCCACAGTGGTAAAAAAGTTGCGCTCCGAGAGCATGACGGCCTTGCTGCGGCCGGTGGTGCCGGAAGTGAACATCAGCACCATCAAATCATCATGGCCCACGCAGTCAACAAGCTCTGCAGGCGCGCTGTCCTTGAAGGCGTCCATCGGGCGGAGTTTATCGCCGTAGGCGGCCTCGATGTCGGGGCGGCAGCCATAGTCGATGCCGTCGTTGACGATGAGGGAAGGCTCGACAAGGCCCAGCTCATATTCCAGCTCGGGCCAGGTCTTTTTCTGGTTGATGGTCACGACGACGGCCCCGGCGAGGATCGCGCCGAAGCTGTTGACACCGTACTCATAGCAGTTGCGGCTCATGATGCCGACACGCTTGCCCTTGATGTCGGGGATATTCTCCTTAAAATAAGTAACGGCCCTGCGGATGTCCTGCACATACTGGGCGTAGGTCTTTTCCACCACAGTCTTGCCATCGGCGGCCACATAGCGGAAAGCCACCCGGTCGGGGTACTGCTTCGCCATGACGTCCGTGATGAGCTCATATACAGTATTTATCATTTTTGTCGCTCCTTGCTGTTTTTCTTTATTGCAGCGAAACGCCGGCAGCTGACATTTTCTGCCTCAACGTAATAATACCTGTTTCGGCAGAGAAATGCAACTACGCGGCGTGTCCTTTTTCGCTGTTTTATTGTTTACTTCCGCAGCAGCTTGCCCAGAGCGTTGCGGGGCAGGGGCTCAGCGGTGAATTCCACCGCGCTGATGCGCTTATAGAGCGGCAGGGTGCGGTTCACCTCGGTGACGAAGGCTTTGACCTCTTCCTGCTTATCCTCAGGGCAGAAGACGACGGCACAGATCTTCTGGCCCTTCTCCTTCACGATGCACTCGATAATGGCCGGGCAGAGGGCCAGCTTCTTTTCCAGCTCTTCGGGGCTGACGTTCTCGCCGCTGGCGAGGATGATGAGGTTCTTCTTGCGGCCGGTGATGTAGTAGTAGCCCTCCTCGTCCACCCGGGCGAGGTCGCCGGTGTGGAACCAGCCGTCGGCGTCGATGACCTCTGCCGTGGCCTCGGGGTCCTTGTAGTAGCCCAGCATCACGCAGTCGCCCTTGATGCAGATCTCGCCGGTCTCGTCCAGCTTATACTGAACGTGGTCGTCGGGCTTGCCCACGGCGCTCATGTGGTCGGCCGTCTGGGTGAAGTTCAGGATGCCGTCACCGAAGGTCTCGGTCATGCCGTAGCACTGGTTGATGACGAAGCCGTTCTGGGCCAGCTCCAGCAGCATCTTGGGGTCGAGGGCCGCAGAGGAGCAGCACAGGTCCCACAGGCCGTTGAGGCGGCTGACGCGGCCCCGCTTGAAGTCGTTGTAGACCGTCTCCACCAGCATGGGGGCCGAGGCCATGATGTCGCTGTGCATCAGGCCGAGGTCGCGGTAGAAGTCGCGGATGTCGCTGCAGAGGTTCAGTGCCCAGCCGGCGGGCGGGTAGGACATGACGCAGACGAAGCAGGCCATATGGAAGAGGGGCAGCAGCGTCATGTGGCTCAGCGGCAGCTTCTGACCCTCCGGCAGACGGGACGTGATCCAGTTCTCGGCCCGGGCACCGTAGGTGCAGAGGCTGGCGCACATATTCCGCTCCGAGAGCATGACGCCCTTGCTGCGGCCGGTGGTGCCGGAGGTGAACATCAGCATCATCAGGTCATCGTGGCCGATGCAGTTGGTCAGCTCACCGGGGGCGGTGTCCCGATAGCAGTCCATCGGACGGCACTTCGGGCCGTAGGCGGCTTCCAGCTCGGCACGGCAGCCGTAGTCGATGCCGTCGTTCAGGATGAGGGCCGGTTCCACAAGATCCAGCTCATATTCCAGCTCCTCCCACGTCTTTTTCTGGTTGAGGGTCACGAGGACGCCCCCTGCAAGGATGATGCCGAAGGATGCCACACAGTACTCGTAGCTGTTCCGGCTCAGCAGCGCAACACGCTGGCCCTTGATGCCGGGCACTTCTGCCTTGAGGTAGGCAGTCATCCGGCGGATGTCCTGCGCGTACTCGCGGTACTTCTTTTCCACGACGGTCTTGCCGTCGGCGGCCACATAGCGGATCGCCACATTGTCGGGGAATTCCTGCTCCATGCAGCGGGTCACCATATCATATACGCCTGCGGGGACTTTGATCTCTTCAGCCATTGGTCTTACTCCTTTTTTGTTCGCAAGAAAAATAAACAGCACCATTTCGTTCCAGAATCTCCGCATTTCTGGCAGACAGAGGAAAGTTCTGGTTCGATTCCTCTCGGCAACAGTATACCGCATATGCGCCGCAAACGCAAGATTTCATTGCACAAATATGCAATTTAAACTTGCGCTCAACTTGTGCAACCGGATGTAAATCCTTCCTTTTGTTGCGACGGGACAAAAGCTGTGATACACTTTTTTTCGTCAGGACGAAACTTTGCCCGGAAGCTTCGTCCCCTGCAAATTGACAGAAGACCCAAAAAGCATTATACTGTTTATATCATTTGGCAAAAAAGCTCCCCATCGGGCTTCATATTTTTATCTATCGCGCCCAAAACACGGCCTTTCAGGGCCTCCGGGACAGGCGGCGCACTACAAGGAGGATCCCCTTTATGGAAGGCACCAAGCCCCGCACCGTAAGCAGCCTTGGCATGTTCGACCTGCTGAAAGGCATCGGAATGCTGGCCATCGTCTTTGCCCACACGGCAGAGCTTTACCCCCTCGGCACCGACGACGTCACCCCCTTCGCCTTTGCACTCTTCGCCTACCGCGAAGCGCTGATGGCCGCCTTCTTCATCGCCAGCGGCTACGGCTTCCGCAAGCGCTCCATCCACAAATGCATCGAGCAGCAGGTCAAGACCCTGCTCAAGCCTTACCTTTATACGGCAGCGGCCACCACCGTGCTCCACTGCCTCATCCACCACGCGGCCTTCGGCTCGTGGCCCAACGCCATCACCCAGTCGGGCAAGGTGCTGGGCGGCTTCCTGCTGGGGCTGCCCCACACGGCCTCTTACTTCGGGCAGGAGTTCTTCTCCTGTGGGCCGATGTGGTATCTGGTGGCCCTGATGCTGGCGTGGATCCTTCTCGATGTCCTTCTCGACATCTTCCCCGAGCGGTACATAACCCCGGCCGTCATCGGCGTCACCCTGCTGGGCTGGGGCATCACGCTGGTGTGGGAGGCCCCCTTCTGCATCGCGCAGGGCATGGTATCGCTGCCCTACCTCTACATCGGCTATCTGGCCAAGAAGCGCCGCCTGTTTGAGACGCCCCTTTCCGGCCGGGCCAGAGCCGGGCTGATCGCGGCGGCGCTGGGCGTCGTGGCAGGCGTCCTGCTGACCCAGAGCACCGACTGCGTCTCGCTGGGCGAGTGGACGATGGGGCCTGTGAGCATCTTTCTGGACGGCGCAGTGGGCTACGGCATCATCCGGCTCTTCCTGAAATTGCAGCGCCGGGTGGACGGCCCCATCTCCCACGCCATCGAGTGGGTGGGGCGGCGCTCGCTCTTCATCTTCTGCATCCACACTGTGGAGCTGACGGCTATCCCGTGGTATCTGATGGCGGCGAAATACGCCGACCGTCCGGTGCAGGGGATGCTATTGCAGTTCGTGCTCTCGCTGGCGTCCATCTTCGCCATCACCGAGCTTCTGATGCGGCGGAAAGAGCTGGGCCGGAAGCTTCGGGGCGGCAAGACTGCGGACAAGCCCCGGCGGCGGGACAAGAGCCGTCATTATGCGGCAAAACACTAAAGATACAGCGCTTTGGTATCCGGCCCTTTTTCAGGGCAGACTATATTAGTTCGATGCATGGGCTTGCAGCGAGGGTTGTACGCCTTGCGATAAATTTGAGGAGGCCCCGGTAATGATGAACGATACTCCTGAAGCGGCTCTGCGCAGCCGCATTGCGGATCTGGAACAGCAGCTCAGGCTTGCGGATGAGGGTACCTCGCGGCTGGCCCAGCGCTGCCTTGAGCTGGAAAAGCAGCTGCAGACCTTCTACGCCACCCACCCCCAGAAAGAGATGCAGGCCGACTCACCTGCGCTGGTGCAGCCGCTGCTCTACTTCGATGCCGGCTTCGGCTTCTCCCAGAGGGACACCGTCAAAGCCCCGGACTACGAATACGACGAGATGAACGGGATGGTGACGGCCACCTTCGAGCTGCCCGAGGCCGCCGTCAATCTCCGCTTCGACCCGGGCGAGCTGCCCTGCTGCATCACCAATTTCGTCTTTTCGGATGACCGCATCCTCTGCCGCCCGGTGAACGGCGTACCGCTCCACGGCGACGGCATCCTTTTCCTGAACGACGACCCCAACCTCATGCTGGAAGGGATGAACCGCTTCCCCGCCGGGATGAAGCTGGGCGTGAGCTACGGCTATTTCCCGCTGGAGGCGCTGGCAGGCGACCCGCTCTTCGCCGCAGTGCTGGAGGGCGTGCAGTATTTCCAGAAGACCCGCGTCTGTGAGCAGAAGCATCTGGACCAGTTGGAAAAGACCTCTTCCGACCAGAAGCAGACCATCGACGCCTTGCAGAAGAACATCTCCGAGCTGCATCAGGCCAACGCCGAGCTGACCGCCCGGAGCCGTGCCTACGAAAACTCGCTGGAAAATGTCCTTTCGTCCAGCAGCTGGAAGCTCACGCTGCCCCTCCGCCGTCTGGTGAGCCTGTTCCATCGTGGCAGCTGAGAGGAGGACCGGGATGTACAGCCGTTATACCACCCTGCAGCGGGCACAGCTCGCCAAGCAGGAATATCTTGATACACAGGACGTCTTTCTCGCCGTCTACGCACCGGGGCGGAGGGCCTCCCTGGAAGCCTCCCTGCGCGACCAGCTCCACCGCAAGTTCCTGCTAGCGGAGGACCTTTCCAGCGGGAGTCTGGGCAGCGCCCGCGGCGTGCTGCTGGCGAAAGAAGACCTGAGCCTAATGCCCACGGCCCTGTCCTGCTTTGCGGATGCGCTGCGCAGCGGCGCAGACTACGTCACCAGTGACGCCGTCTTCGGCTATGCAGGCGCCACCGCCCTCTACCACAGCCCCAGCTTTGCGGCCTGCCCCGGCTGCGCCCTCGTCTCCCGGGAGCTGCTGCTGCGCTGTCTGGCCGAGGCCCGTGACCCCGGGAACCCCGCCGAGCTGCTGATGCTGGCGGCAAAGCTCAACCGGAACCACGTCTGTCTCCCGCTGGCGCTGGCCCACTACGAGCGGGACATCTGTGCCGAGGATGTCTGGTCGATGAAGGGGAAGCGGGTGTTCATCATGAGCCACCTGCTGGACATGACCGGCGCGCCCATCGTGCTGGTGAGCGCCGTGCCGGTGCTGCGCAGCATGGGCTACGAGGTGGTCGTCCTCGGCCCGGAGGACAGCGGCTCGATGCCGCTCTTCCTTGAGGCCGGGGCTGTCGTCATCACCCGGCGCGGCTGCGTCCAGTCTCCCCTGCTATGGGGGCTGGCCCTCTGCGCCGACTTCGTCCTCGCCAACACTGTCGTCGAGGCCCGGGCTGTCCGTGCCTTGAGCGGGGCACGGGTGCCGGTGCTCTGGTGGCTCCACGACGCCTTCGCGGGCTACCCCCATATCGCCCACCAGATCCCCAAAGAGCTGGGAGAGAACATCCGGGTCTATTCCGTCGGCAGCCACGCTGCCAACGCCATGCACTCGGTGCGGCCGGAGTTCAACATCCGGCCTCTCATCTACGGCCTGCCGGACTATGCCTCCGAGAAATTCGCCCACTATGACCTGAGCTATGCGGGCGGGCGTCCCCTTTTCGCCACCGTCGGCTCATTCGAGAACCGGAAGGGGCAGGACATCTTCTGCAAGGCCATCCGGCTGCTGCCGCCGGAGACGATGAAAAAAGCCTCCTTCCTCTTTGTGGGCAAGGCCGCCGAGCCGGAGATGATGGACGCCGTGCGCAGCCTGACGGCGGACTGCCCCGACAACGTCTTCTACGTCAAGCGGTTGACCCGGGACGAGATCAAGAGCCTGATGGCTCAGTGCACCTGCCTCGTCTGCGCCTCCCGCGACGACCCCATGCCCACCTTCGTCACCGAGGGCCTCATCTTCGGCAAGCCCGCCATCGTGTCGGAGCACACCGGCACCGCCGGACTCATCACCGAGGGGGTGGACGGCTTCGTCTACGAGGACGACGACCCCGAAAAACTGGCGGAGCGTCTGGCATGGGCCATCGACCACCCGGAAAAACTGGCCGCCATGCGGCAGGCCTGCCGCGACCTGTATGAACGCCACTACTCGAAGCAGGCCTTTGCCGACGGCCTGAAGCAGGCGGTCCGGGAGCTTACCGGCGAATCCACTTTATCACTCTGCCAAAATTGAGGCAAAAAATTTGGCATCTCTTCACAAATGCACCTCCGGACTGTGGTATACTCTTCCCAGAGTTTATCCCAGTCCGTTTTTGTTGAAAGGAGTTTCCCCCATGAGTTCGTCCGCCTCCCCCGCCCCTTCCCGCCGGAAGACCCTGCTCTCGCTGGGCGTTCTGGCCCTGCTGACCGGCATCGTGGTGTTCATTTTCCGGGAGCACTGGGCCGAGATCTCCGCTGCACTGGGCCAGCTCACCTTCTGGCAGGGGTTTCTGGCGCTGGCCGTGGGCCTGAGCTATCCGCTGCTGGAGGGCGTCGTCAGCTGGCTCATCGTCCGCAGCCGCCTGCCCCGGTTCTCTCTGCGCCACGGCATCGACAACGCATGGATGGGCACCTTCGGCAATGTAGTGGGCCTCGGCGCGGGGTCTGTCCCCTTCCAGACGTGGTATCTCCACCGCCGGGGTCTGGACGTCGGCCCGGGCGTAGGCCTCATGACCCTGCAATATGTCTTTCACAAAACGGCCGTTCTGCTTTACACCACCCTGCTGCTTCTGGCAGGCCGCCCTTGGCTGGCGGCCCACTCGGACGGCGTGCTGCGGTATCTGCCCGCAGCCTACGCCGTGGTAGCGGGGGTCATCGTGGGGCTGATCGCCCTCTGCGCCCTGCCGGTGGTGCAGCGTCTGGCCCGGTGGCTGCTGCATTTCCTGCCCGACACAGGCCGCTGGGCCGAGCGCCGGGCCGACTGGCTCCGGCAGCTGGACACCCTGAGCACCGAGAGCCGCCACCTGCTGGCGGACAAAGCCCGCTGCGCCGCCATTCTGGGCGTCCATCTGCTCAAACTCTTTCTGCTCTTCTGCCTGCCGTGGATGGGGCTTCGCTTCATGGGGCTGGACGCCGGGCTGCGCTTCTGGCAGGTGCAGCTCCTCGCCGCGCTGACCCTCTTCGTCTCCAACGCTCTGCCCAACGTGGCGGGCATGGGGTCGGTGGAGACGGCCTTTCTGCTGGTGTACGGCAGCTTCCTCCCCGATGCTGCGTCCATGAGCCTGCTGATGTTCTACCGGCTGGCCAGCTATTACGCCACCTTCGCAGCCAGCGCCGTCGGCTTCGGGCTGGCGCAGCGGAGGCTGAACCGCAGCTGACGGTGTGAAGGTTTTATTTCATTTTAGCAACAGTTATCACCTTATTGTGCATTCTGCGCATAAATTTCTTGATTTTTTCAACAAAATGAGGACGGCAGCACCCAGAGCTTCGAGACCCTGCACTACGAGACCACTCCCATCTCCCTGAAGAGCGTGGACGCAGCCGCAGGCGCTACCCCCATCGCATTCGCTGCTCCTGAGCAGTAAAGATCATCCCATAACAAAGAAAACGGCAGGTGCAACGCACCTGCCGTTTTGTTATTTTATCAAATATCAGCCCTTCAGAGGGACGAAGCCCACGAGGTCCTTCACGACCTCGCCGCCGATGATGAGGCCCGCGACCGACGGCACAAAGGCGTTGGAGCCGGGGACGGAGCGGCGGATGGTACACTTGCGCTGGGTGCCCGGAGGGCAGATGCAGTGTTGCTTGCAGCTGATGGAATCGTCCTCGATGGGGGTCATGGCAGGCTCTTTGGAGTAGACGACCTTCAGGTGCTTGATGCGCCGCTTGCGGCACTCGGTGCGCATGACCTTGGCCAGCGGACAGACGGAGGTCTTGTAGATGTCCGTGACCTCGAAGCGGGTGGGGTCCATCTTGTTGCCTGCACCCATGGAGCAGATGATGGGCACACCGGCCTCCTTGCACTTCATGACCAGCGCGAGCTTGCCGGTGACGGTGTCGATTGCGTCCACAACGTAGTCGAACTGGGTGAAGTCGAAGCTGTCCTGCGTCTCGGGGCCGAAGAAGGTCTTGTAGGTCGTGACCTTGATGTCGGGGTCGATGTCGTGGACCCGCTCTTCCGCCACATCCACTTTATATTTGCCCACAGTCTTGCGGGTGGCGATGATCTGGCGGTTCAGGTTGGTCAGACAGACCTTGTCGTCGTCGATGAGGTCGAGGGCACCCACGCCGCTGCGGGCCAGCGCCTCCACGGTATAGCCGCCCACGCCGCCCACGCCGAATACGGCCACACGGGAGTTGTGCAGCTTGGTCATTGCCTCCGCGCCCAGCAGCATCTGGGTGCGGGAATACTGGTCTTGCATATTGTTTCTCCTTACTTTTCCACTCTCATGATCGTCCCTCCGCCGAGGACGATATCCCCCTGATACAGCACAACGGCCTGCCCGGGGGTGGGGGCGCGCTGGGGCTGGTCAAATTCCAGCCGGAAGCCGTCCGGCCCCGCCGGGTAGACGGTGGCGGGCTGCTCGACCTGATGGTAGCGGGTGCGGGCCGTCACCCGCAGCGGCCCGGTCAGCTCCGGGATGGCGATCCAGTTCACCTCGTCGGCGTAGACGATGGTATCGAACAGCTCCGCCTCCGGGCCGACGGTGACGGTGTTGGCCTGCATATCCTTGGCGCAGACGTAGACCGGCGCGCCCATGGCAAGGCCCAGCCCCTTCCGCTGGCCGATGGTGTACCGCACCGCGCCGCTGTGGGTACCCACCTTTTTTCCGCTGACGTCGAGGAAATCGCCCGCCGGATAGTGTTTGCCGGTGAAGTCCTCCATGAAGCGGGCGTAGTCGCCATCGGGCACGAAGCAGATGTCCTGACTGTCATGCTTGCGGGCGTTGACGAATCCCTGCTCCTCGGCGATGGCGCGCACCTCGCTCTTGTGCAGCCCGCCCAGCGGCAGACGGACGTGAGCCAGCTGCGCCTGCGTGAGGTTGTAGAGCACATAGCTCTGGTCCTTGCCCTCGTCCAGCCCCTTTTTCAGCAGCCAGCGGCCGGTGGCCTCGTCCTGCTCCACCCGGGCGTAGTGGCCCGTGACCACATAGTCCAGCCCGTGGGCCTCGGCCCAGCGGAGCAGGTGGTCGAACTTCATATACTTGTTGCAGTCGATGCAGGGGTTGGGCGTGCCGCCGGCCTCGTAGACCCGGATGAACTTGTCGATGATCTTTTCCTGAAAATCGGCGGTGAAGTCCAGCACCTCGTAGGGGATGTCCATCGCATAGGCCACCTCGGCGGCGTCCTCGATGTCCCGCTCGGAGCAGCAGGTGTGCAGCCCCTCGGTGTCCACGGCCTCGTTGCGGGTGAGGCGCATGGTGATGCCGGTGCAGTCGAAGCCGTCCCGCTGCATGAGCCATGCTGCCACCGAGCTATCCACACCGCCGCTCATGGCGATGAGGGCACCGGGGCGGCAGGAAGTGTTCTGTGTCTCTGTCATTCTGTTCCTCTTTTTGTTATAACACACTAAAACAGTAGATATATACTACCGCAGCTTCTTTCTCTTGTCAAGACGCAGAAAATCCGGCCGCGAAGGCCAGAAGCTCCGTCTTCTCGTTGGGCAGACGGCCCGTGATGACCTCCTCCAGCAGCGCTTCCAGCACCCGCCGCAGGCCCGGCCCGGGCGCAGCGCCCGCCGCCATCAGGTCGCGGCCATTCACGGCCAGCTGGGAGATGCGGCAGCAGACCCCCTGCGCCGTCAGCGCTTCGGCCTCGGCCCGCAGGGCATCGAACGACGCTTTTTCTTCCGGCGCAAGGGCCGTCCAGAGGGCCGTCAGCTGCCGCACGGTATGGAGGTCATATCTTCCCAGCAGACGTTTGGCTTGCAGGCACAGATCACACTTATCCGGGGTGTCGGGAGTTTTCTCTCCACACTCACGCACCAGCGCCGCCGCTCCGTCTATCCTGGCGTTCGAGCACTTCAGGCGTTTGAGCGCTTTCCTCGCCCCCGTCTCACCCAGCGGCAGCAGCAGCGCCGCCCAGCGGGCAGACACCTGCTCCGTCCCCGCCGGAAGGGCATCGATCCGCCTCCGGGCTTTTGTCAGTTCCTCCGGCAGCAGCTCGGGCAGGACGAAGGCCAGCACCTCCGGCTCAAGGTATGCCCCCGGCTGTGGTGCGGCCAGAAGCTTGTTCAGCTCCTCCTCGATGCGCTCTGCCGATACACAGTCGAGGTGGGAGGCCAGCTGCTTTGCCGCCGCCTCGGTGGCTTCGTCGATGGCAAAGCCGAACCGGGCCGCAAAGCGGTAGAGCCGCAGGATGCGCAGGGCGTCCTCCCCAAAGCGGCGCAGCGGCTCACCGACCGCCCGCACCACGCCCCGGGCAAGGTCTTCCCGCCCGCCGAAGGGGTCACACAAGCCCTCCTCGGCGCTGTAGGCCATCGCGTTGATGGTGAAGTCCCGCCGGGCCAGATCCTCCCGGAGGTCGGGCACAAAGGCCACGCTGTCGGGGTGGCGGCCATCGGAATAGCGGCCCTCGGTGCGAAAGGTGGTGATCTCATACAGCTTTCCATCCCGCTTGACGGTGACGGTGCCGTGCTGCAGGCCGGTGGGGATGCACCGGTCTTCTCCGAACAGCTCCATCACCTGCCCGGGGCGGGCAGCAGTGCAGAGGTCCCAGTCGTGGGGCGCAAGGCCCAGCAGGCTGTCCCGGACACAGCCGCCCACGGCGTAGGCCCCAAAGCCTGCCCGGTGCAGCTCATCCAGAAGGGCGGCGGCACCGGGTTCCAGAACGATGTTCATTCGCCTTCCTCCTCATACTGAAGCGCAATGCTCTTGCCGTCGAAGCCGCACTCCGCCGCCGGGAAGAGGCTCTGGGCCTGCGCAAGCTCCTCTTCCGGGTCGGTGATCATGGGTGAATAGTGGACGAGCCAGAGCCGTTTTGCACCGGCCTTTGCAGCGAGGGCCGCGCTCTGGCCGAAGGTGCTGTGGCCGTACTGCTTCGCCTGTGCGGCCTGTTCGGGCAGGGCGTAGGTGGCGTCGCAGAGCAGAAGGTCCACCCCCGCTGCGGCCTGTTCCAGTGCGGCGCAGGGAGCCGTGTCCCCCGAAAAGAGGAAGCTCAGACCCTGCCGGGCCGGGCCGAGGACCGATTCCGGTGCTGCTCTGCTGCCGTCGGCCAGTACGACGCTCTGGCCCTGCTGAAGCGTCTTCCACTGCTGCACCGGCACCCCCAGCGCCCGGGCCTTCTCGGGCGAAAAGCGCCCGGCCCGGGGCAGATCGAGTCGGTAGCCCTGACTCGTGACCCGGTGGCGGGTAGGGACAGGCGTCAGCTTTGCCCCCTGCGGCCAGCCGCCGAAGCGCTCCCGGAGCGCCGCCGGGGCGTCCAGCACCTCGGGGCAGACCGGATAGGGCAGCGGCCCGGTCAGCACCCGCAGCGCGGCCCAGACCTCGCCGAGGCCTTTCGGGCCATACAGCGCCAGCGGGCGGGTACGGCCCTGACAGCCCAGCGTCTGCAGAAGCCCCGGCAGGCCGAAGATGTGGTCGCCGTGGTAGTGGGTCAGGCAGATGGCGTCCAGCTTCATCAGGTTGACCCCGGCCCGGCGGGCGGCGGTCTGGGTGCCCTCGCCGCAGTCGAGCAAAAGGCTGTGCCCCCCGCATTCGGCCACCGCCGCCGTAAGTGCGCGGTCGGGCAGGGGCATGGTGGCCGCCGTGCCCAGCAGTGTAATGGTCAGCATAAGTCTCTCCGTATCACAAAAATCTTGATGGCTATAGTGTACCACACTCTTCGTCCCGGCACAATCGCACACCGCCGCTCCAGCGGGCATAGGATGGGCCAAACGAGAAAGGGAGGGGTCTTGTATGCGGCGTCAGCGGCCCGGGCATCGTGTTCTATCGTTCCACCATCGGGGGCTTCTGCTCCTTCTGGCAGCAGCCGCGGCGGCCCTCTTTCTGCTCTACAGCTGCTCTCCCGGAGTGGTGTACAGCCCCCCGGGGCGGCTGGTGTTCATCCCCCTCGCACAGGTTTCAGGTAGTAGTACGACTTCGCTTTCCGCCTCTCAAAATTTTTTCAGAAAAGGTATTGACTTCACTTTCGTGAGGTGATAAAATCCCACCAAACCAGTGAGAAAGCATAAGTACCACCGCAAAACTCACCAGTACAGAGAGCACCGGGGCAGCTGAGACCGGGCAGTGTGGGCGCGGATGAGAATGGGCTTTTGAGGGCAAACCGAACCGCATTTTTATGCGCAGTAGGGGCGACGGAGAGCGCCTCCGTGAACAAAGCCGGTATGTGTTGGCATATCACGAGTGGGCAGGGTCATTCCTGTCAAGATTGGGTGGCACCGCAGGAGTATTTTATCCGCTCTTGTCCCAATTCACGCAATGTGTTTTGGGACAGGAGCGGTTTTTATTTTTCCCTCTTGTCCCGCAAGCAAGGGCCGGCATGTGCATCCGGCCCGGAAAGGACAAGCCTTATGAAGACCGAAGCGAACATCCCGTACAAGTTTTATCTGGAAGAATCGGAGCTGCCCACCGCATGGTACAATGTGCGGGCCGATATGAAAAACAAGCCCGCTCCCCTGCTGAACCCCGGCACCCTCAAGCCCATGACGGCCAAGGAGCTGGACGGCGTTTTCTGCGATGAGCTGGTACAGCAGGAACTGGACGACACCACGGCCTACATCCCCATCCCGGACGAGATCCGGGAATACTACCGGATGTACCGTCCGAGTCCTCTGTGCCGCGCCTACCGACTGGAAGAGGCCCTCGGCACCCCGGCGAAGATCTACTATAAATTCGAAGGCAACAACACCAGCGGCAGCCACAAGCTGAACAGCGCCATCGCGCAGGCTTACTACGCCAAGAAACAGGGCCTCAAGGGCGTGACCACCGAAACGGGCGCGGGCCAGTGGGGTACCGCCCTCTCCATGGCCTGCAGCTACTTCGGGCTGGACTGCAAGGTCTACATGGTCAAGGTGAGCTATGAGCAGAAACCCTTCCGCCGCGAGGTCATGCGCACCTACGGCGCATCGGTCACTCCCAGCCCCAGCATGACCACCAATGTGGGCCGCAAGATCCTTGCCAAGCACCCCGACACCACCGGCAGTCTCGGCTGTGCCATCAGCGAGGCCGTGGAAGTCGCCACCTCCACCCCCGGCTACCGCTATGTGCTGGGCAGTGTACTGAATCAGGTACTGCTCCACCAGAGCGTCATCGGCCTCGAGACCAAGACCGCCCTCGACAAGCTGGGCGTCAAGCCTGACATCATCATCGGCTGCGCCGGCGGCGGCAGCAACCTCGGCGGCCTCATCAGCCCCTTCATGGGCGAGAAGCTGCGGGGCGAGGCCGACTACCGCTTCATCGCCGTCGAGCCGGCCAGCTGTCCCAGCTTCACCCGCGGCAAATTTGTCTACGACTTCTGCGATACCGGCATGGTCTGCCCGCTGGCCAAGATGTACACCCTCGGCTCCGGCTTCATCCCCAGCCCCAACCACGCGGGCGGCCTGCGCTACCACGGCATGAGCAGCATCCTCAGCCAGCTCTACCACGACGGCCTGATGGAGGCCACCAGCGTGGAGCAGACCAGCGTCTTTGAGGCAGCAGAGCAGTTTGCCCGCATCGAGGGCATCCTGCCCGCCCCGGAGAGCAGCCACGCCATCCGCGTCGCCATCGACGAAGCTCTCAAGTGCAAGGAGACGGGCGAGGCAAAAACTATCGTCTTCGGCCTTACCGGCACCGGCTACTTCGACATGGTGGCCTACGAGAAGTTCCACGACGGCAAGATGACCGACTGCATCCCCACCGACGCCGACCTACAGAAGGGCTTTGACGGCATCCCCCACTTCCCCGGCAACGAATAATTCCTGAAACATCCTCTCCCCTCACACCCCCGCGCGGCGCAAGCTGTGCGGGGGTGGTTTTATATAAAACGGAATGACTGCCTGCACACTGAGCCAGACGGTCATTCCGCAAACAGCAAGCCAGCCGCCCTGCAAGACACAGGGCGGCTGGCCGCTTCTATTATGCAATTCAGGAGAATGGAGGAGAAAATAGCGTTTTCAGGGGGCTTGCTTCCGGGGGACGGAAGGAACGCCGGAGTTATTCGCCGCGGACGGCTGCGAAGCCTGCCTCGAGGTCGGCGATGATGTCGTCGATATGCTCGGTGCCGATGGACAGACGGATGGTGTTCTGGTAGATCTGCTGCTCGGCCAGCTCCGCGTCGGTCAGCTGGCTGTGGGTAGTGGAGGCCGGGTGGATGACGAGGCTCTTGACGTCCGCCACGTTTGCCAGCAGGGAGAAGATCTTCAGGTTGTCGATGAACTTGAAGGCTTCCTCACGGCCGCCCTTGATGTTGAAGGTGAAGATGGAAGCGCCGCCGTTGGGGAAATACTTCTCATACAGGGCGTGGTCGGGGTGATCCGGCAGCGAGGGGTGGTTGACCTTCTCGACCTGCGGATGGTTGGCAAGGAATTCCACGACCTTCTTGGTGTTCTCCACATGGCGCTCGATGCGCAGGCTCAGGGTCTCGGTGCCCTGCAGCAGCAGGAAGGCGTTGAAGGGAGAGATGGTAGCGCCGGTATCACGCAGCAGGATGGCGCGGATGTAGGTAACAAAGGCGGCAGGGCCGGCGGCGTCCGCAAAGGACACGCCGTGGTAGCTGGGGTTGGGGGCAGCGATGTTGCCGTACTTGCCGCTGGCCTTCCAGTCAAACTTGCCGCTGTCCACGATGATGCCGCCCAGCGTGGTGCCGTGGCCGCCGATGAACTTGGTGGCCGAGTGGACGACGATGTCCGCGCCGTGCTCGATGGGACGGATGAGGTACGGGGTGCCGAAGGTGTTATCAATGACCAGCGGCAGGCCGTGCTTGTGGGCGATGGCCGCGATGGCGTCGATGTCGGGGATGTCACTGTTGGGGTTGCCCAGAGTCTCGAGGTAGACGGCCTTGGTGTTGGGCTGGATCGCATTCTCGACCTCTTTCAGGTCATGTGCGTCCACAAAGGTGGTGGTGACGCCGAACTGGGTCAGGGTGTGCTCCAGCAGGTTGTAGCTGCCGCCGTAGATGGTCTTCTGGGCCACGATGTGGTCGCCGGCCTGCGCCAGCGCCTCGATGGTGTAGGTGATGGCCGCCGCGCCGGAAGCGGTGGCCAGAGCAGCGACGCCGCCCTCGAGCGCCGCGATGCGCTTCTCGAACACGTCCTGCGTGGAGTTGGTCAGACGGCCATAGATGTTTCCGGCGTCGGCCAGACCGAAGCGGTCAGCGGCGTGCTGGCTGTTGCGGAAGACGTAGGAGGTGGTCTGGTAGATGGGAACGGCGCGGGAATCGGTGGCGGGGTCGGCCTGCTCCTGACCAACATGGAGCTGCAGAGTCTCAAACTTATAATCAGACATAGTATTTTCCCTCTATATTTGTACTCAAAGTATTATTTTGCTCACAAAAATACCCGGCAGCGTGGGAGTTCTCACCTTTCGTCTGCCGGGCAAAGAAATCGTTCTCCACTCAGAACCTTTTGTCTGTCTTGGGCGTCACATTCGCTCGCGCATTCGCGGCATAGAGGGCACCGTACAGCTTTGGCTCAGAGTTTCTTTCTCAGCCCGGGCGCTGTACATTCGCCCACAGCGGAAGTTGGCGTACAGAAGATTTTTCCAAATCAGCGTCATTTGAGTACCCTCCTTTCTGAATCCTCACTCAACCTACAAGGCGTGTGGTTTTGTTGCTTGCATTATATCTTCCTATACCCACATTGTCAATAGGTTTTATCCGATTCCCTTTCAAAAAGTTTTAAGAAGTCATTCTTTTGCGAAAAATGCAAAAAGATTGCATTTTGGTCTTGCATTTCACCCAGAATGCGTGTATACTCTTTCCTGCGCCTAAAATGCAATCAGGTTGCAATTTAGGCAACTGAAGCAAATTTTCGGCGGAACACACCTTCCTTATACTTTATCATCAATCACGAGGTATCACGATGGAACTTTTTCTGGATGTACTGGCCGAGTCTCTGGTGGACACCGCCAAGATGCTCCCCTTCCTGTTTTTAGCCTATCTCTTTATTGAATATGTGGAGACCCGCCACGGCGAGCGCATCGAGGCCCTGCTGGCCGGCGGCGGACGCTGGGGCGCTGTCCCGGGGGCCGTTCTGGGCTGCGTGCCCCAGTGCGGCTTCTCGGCCATCGCATCCAACTTCTACGCCTCCCGCGTCATCACGCTGGGCACGCTGATGGCCGTCTATCTTGCTACCAGCGACGAGGCCATCCCCCTGCTGGTGTCCATGCCCGCCTACTGGGACAAGCTGGCTCTGCTGATGGTCATTAAGGTCGTCTACGCCATCTTTGTGGGCTTTATGCTGGACTTCGTCCTCCGCAAGGCCCTGCCCCGCAGCCTGCGGGGCGGCTACACCGGCCACGCCGATGAGGTGGACTGCCACGAGGAGCACAGCGATGAGCAGGGCCAGCCCCAGCCCATCTGGAAGGCCGCGCTCCGCCACACTCTCGAGATCTTCGTCTTTATCTTCGCGTTCAGCCTTGTGTTTGGCCTCATCGTCGAGGGCGTGGGCGAGGATGTCTTTGCCGCCGTGCTGGGCCGGATGGGCTTCTTCCAGCCGGTGATGGCCGCGCTGGTGGGTCTCGTACCCAACTGCGCCGCCAGTGTCCTTCTGACCCAGCTCTATGTCGAGGGTGCGCTCCGCTTCTCGAGCCTCGTGGCCGGTCTGTGCACCGGCGCAGGCGTGGGCCTCGCTGTGCTGTGGCGGGCGAACCCCTCGTGGAAACAGAACCTCTTCATCACCGGTCTGATGTGGGCCTGCGGCGCAGCTGTGGGCGTGGGCATCCAGATCGTGGTCGCGTTTATCGTCTGAGCTTTCTATTTTTCAGCATCCGCATTTCTTCTCTGAACGGGGGAGTGCGGATGTTTTCTTTTATCGTGAAAAAGAGCCTTTCTCTTCACAGCCTTGCCCTCTCTGTCTTTGCTTCGCATTGCCACAGCCCGGGTTGCGGCACCCAGCATCCGCTTCGTGCTCTGAAAGGCACTTGCGTCTTGCTGGCCGCGGCCCCAACAGCTCTTTCCTGTTTCCGCCACTGGCGGCGGTCAGAGCTGTTGCTCCCAAAGGGAGAGGCTTTTAACAGCATATTCTTGAGACAAATCCCCCATTTTGTGATATACTCAGCTCATACAGAAGTATAGTAAGGAGAACACCATGCAGTATAAGATCCTCGCAAGCGATTATGACAACACCCTCGTCCCCTTCGGTGAGAGCCAGCCCCGCCCGGCGGTGGTCAAGGCCGTGAAGAAGCTTCAGACCTCCGGGGGAAAGTTCGTGCTGAGCACCGGCCGGGCGTGGTCTGCCATCAACCGGAAAGGCCAGCTGGGCGGCATCCGGTTCGACTACGCCATCACCTGCAACGGTGCCTGCGTCGTGGACCGAAACGGCACCATCGTCGCCGAGCATCCCATGACCAACGAGGAGATGTACGCGCTGGTGGATTTCTGCGAGGATTACAACTACCCGCTGCAATTCAATTTCCGGGACGCATACTATGCTTACTGCGAGTATGAGACGCTCCGCAGCTGCTACACCCAGATGAACAGCGTCGGGCTGGACTGTGTGGACGGCGAAGACCAGGACCGCCACCTCATCGATATGCCCCACGCGGCGTTCTGCCTCTTCCCCGAGGGGGCGCTGGAGCGGTTCCACGAAAAGTACGGCCACCTCGGCCTTCACTTCATGCAGACGGGCGGCCAGCTGCCCGACGGCTCCCACTTCTATGACATCGTGCGGGGCGGGATCGACAAGGGCGCGGGCCTCGCAGACCTCTGCGAGAAGATGAGCCTCTCCCTCGCCGAGGCCGTGGCGGCGGGCGACTCCACCAATGACGTGGAGATGCTGAAGGCCGCCGGCCTCGGCTGCTGTATGTCCAACGGCACCGACGACGCCAAAGCCGCCGCCGACCGCATCATCGGCGACGTGCGGGAGGACGGTCTTTCTGCCCTCATCGAAGAGCTGTGGTTCGACGGCCCGAGGGCGGAGCCGTCCAGCCGCGACCTCGGCTCTGCGTGGGAGACGATGGAACGATGAGCTTCGCACCGGTCTATTCCGAGAGCAGCCGCGCCCTCATCCTCGGCACATGGCCCAGCCCCAAAAGCCGGGAGATGGCCTTCTATTACGGCCACCCACAGAACCGCTTCTGGCCCATGATGGCCGCCCTCACCGGCGAGCCTGTCCCCGCCCGGGAGGACATCGAGGCCAAAAAGGGCCTCATCCTCCGCCACGGCCTCGCCCTCTGGGACACGCTGGAAAGCTGCACCATCACCGGCGCGTCGGACGCCTCCATCCGGGACGTCGTGCCCAACGACATTGCCTCTCTCTTGGCCAAAGCGCCCATCGAGGCGGTGTTCTGCAACGGGGCCACGGCCCACCGCATCTATACAAAGTATCTGCTGCCGGCGTCCGGCATCCCGGCAGTCAAGCTGCCCAGTACCAGCCCCGCCAACGCCGCCTGCCGCCCCGAAAAGCTGCGGGAGGTCTGGGGCGCGGCCCTCAAAGATTATATAACCGTTTCGAACCTGTAAATTATTCATGAAACGCTTGCGTTTTATGGAGAAAAGGATTTATTATGGAAGAGTACAAGGGGCAGCCGGCCCCTTCGGGAAAGGAGACCCCCCATGAGCAAAGTGATCCGCACCACAAAACCCAGCGTCCTGCCGTGGTATGCGGCGGCGCTGGTGTTCGCGGTGCTGTGTGCCGTGCTGCCAGTCTATAAGCTGTGGGCACTGCTGGTGGCGCTGGGCTGCGCTGGCGCGGCCTTTGGTGCGGCCCAGAAAGTCTGCCCGCCCCGGGTGGTGGAGCACGAAGTGCCCTTCCACACCGGCAGCGGCGATGTGGACGAGATGCTGGCCGACATCCAGCAGAAGCTGGACGCACTCCACGCACTGAACGAGGCTCTGCCCGACCCGGAGCTTTCCGCCGCCATGACCCGGATGGAAAAGGCGGGCCGCTCCATCGTGGAGACGGTGGAGGCCAGCCCCGCCAAGGCCAAGCAGGTGCGCCGCTTTGCGAACTACTACCTGCCCGACGCGGTGAATATCCTCGAGCAGTACGCCAGACTCGCCCGTCAGGGCGTGCGGGGCGAAAACGCCGCCGCCATCCGGTCGGAGGTGGAGCACAACGCGGCCTCCATCGCCACCGCATTCGAGAACCAGCTGGATGCGCTGTATGCCGCCGAGAGCATGGATCTCTCGGCAGACCTGACAGTATTGCAGAATATGCTTAAAGGACAAGGGCTGAGTTGAGGCTGGCTTGCCCTCTCAGGCGCTGACGCGCCAGCTCTCCCAAAGGGAGAGCCTTTGGTGAAAACTGATAGTTTACCGGCTCCTCGGAAAGCCTCTCCCTCTGGGAGAGGTGGCAATGCGAAGCATTGACGGAGAGGGCAAGGCCGTGTATCGATTTGGAAAGGAAGGAATCCCCCATGGCTGACAACACGTTCAATTTCGATCTCGACGCACCCGCAGTCCCCACCCTGACCCTCGACCCGGTGGACGCCCCTGCGGAGGAAAAGCAGCCGGAGCCTGCCGAGGCCCCCGCGCCCGAGCAGCAGGTCAGGCTGACCCCCGAGGAACAGGCGATGGTGGACTCCTTCGCCCAGAAGATCGACATCACCAACAGCCAGCAGGTGCTCCAGTACGGCTCTGCCTGCCAGAAGAAGATCGGCGACTTCTCGGAGGCGGCCCTTTCTAAGGTGTCCACCAAAGATCTCGGCGAGGTGGGCGGCATGATCACCGACCTCATCGGCGAGCTGAAGAGCTTCGACGCCGCCGAGGAGGAAAAAGGCATCCTCGGCTTCTTCAAGAAAAAGGGCAGTCAGCTCGACAGCATGAAGACCAAGTACAACAAGGCCGAGACGAATGTCGAGACCATCCAGTCTGCCCTCGAGAAGCATCAGGTGCAGCTGCTCAAGGACATCGCCATGCTGGATAAGATGTACGATCTGAACATGGCCTACTTCAAAGAGCTGAGTATGTATATCCTCGCCGGCAAGAAAAAGCTGGCCGATTTCCGCGCAAACGAGCTGCAGCAGGCCATGGATAAAGCCAAGGCCTCCGGCCAGCCCGAGGATGCGCAGAAAGCCCGCGACCTCGCCGACCAGTGCGAGCGGTTCGAGAAAAAGCTCTATGACCTCGAGCTGACCCGCACCATCAGCTTACAAATGGGTCCCCAGATCCGGCTCCTGCAGAACAACAACTCCATGATGGCCGAAAAGATCCAGTCCACCATCGTCAACACCATCCCCCTGTGGAAGAACCAGATGGTGCTGGCGCTGGGTCTGGCACACAGCCAGCAGGCCATGCAGGCCGAGCGCGCCGTCACCGACATGACCAACGAGCTGCTGAAGAAGAACGCCGACGCCCTCAAGATGGGCACCATCGAGACGGCCAAGGAGTCCCAGCGCGGCGTGGTGGACATCGAGACCCTGCAGCAGACCAACAAGAGCCTCATCGAGACGCTGGACGAGCTGAACAAGATCCAGCGCGAGGGCCGCACAAAGCGTGCCGCCGCCGAGCAGGAGCTGACCCGCATCGAAGATGAGCTGAAACAGAAGATGATGGAGATCCGGAGCTGAAATGGCAAACGCAGATTTTTCCAGACAACCGAATACGACCGGCGGCTTTGACGCTTCCAGCTACCGTGCCGCAAAGCCCGCCGAGGAGGAAGTGCGGCTGACACCCCTCCAGCAGAAGCTGGCCGGTCTTGAAAAGGCCCTGCCCGCCGCGCTGGGCAGGCAGGCTGTGGCCGTCCTCCTGAGCATCGTGGTGATGCTGGGATGCTTTGTCGGCTTTGGCGGAGCGAAGGTCCGGTCCAAGTACGCTGCGGCCAAGGGCTGGTTCTCCACCGGCGTGGCCGCAGACAGCGGCTATACCCTGAATGAGGAATTGACCACACGGCTCAACACGGCCGCCAACATCATCACCACGGCGTCCAATACGCTGGGCGCTGACAGCGCCGAGGTGCAGACGGCTCAGGCCGCGCTGGACTCCTTTTCCGCCTGCCTCGGGGCGGTGCAGTCCGACGGCAAAACCCACGCACCGGACTCTCTGAGCGTCTATACCGGCGGCAGGATGCATATGCTCTACCAGTCGAACGAGGCGCTGGGCACAGCCATCGGCCAGCTCTACGCGAAACTGCAGGAGCAGGCCGCAGACCCCATGAAGATGGGCGCGGTGCAGGGGCAGTACAGCCAGTTCAACAGCGCCCAGACCATCCTCAGCAACCTGCATTATAATGACGCAGTCCAGAGCTATCAAAGCGACGTCGGCGGCTTCCCGGCCAATTTGCTGGGCAGGCTGTTCGGCGTACAGGAGGTGGAACTTTTCGCATGAAGACGATGAAAACGCTCTCCCGCCGGATGGCGGCCCTGTTCCTTGTTGTCGTGGTGGGCCTCACGGCGCTGGCCCCGGCAGCTTCTGCTGCCGCCATCCAGCTGCCCAGCCTGCCGAAGGACAAGTGCGTCGTGGACGACGCCGGTGTCCTGAGCGACAGCACCACCACCGAGCTTGAGACCATCAACGCACAGCTCTCGGCCAGCTGTGACGGTGCACAGATCGGCGTGCTGACCGTGGATTACACCGGCAGCGCCACCACCGAGGACTACGCCACAGCGGCCTTCAACGCTTGGGGCATCGGCAGCGCCAGCAAGAACAACGGCGTGCTCATCCTGCTGGTGATGCAGTCGGCCCAGTACGCCGACGGCGACTACTACCTGACCTATGGCGACGGCTTCCGCAGCACCATGCTGGCCGATCAGGCAAGCACCCTCGTGCAGACGATGGAGGACGACTTCGCCTCCAAGAAGTACGACGCCGCCGTCCTCACCTGCGCCACCAATGTGGCAAACACCATTGCGGAGGTCTATGGCGTCAGCCTGAACGGTGCCACCATTTCTCCCGACGGAAGTGCAGTCCCGAACCCCAGCCATCCGGCACACGCCTCTTTGGGAAACATCATCGGAGGGCTTTTTGAGCTGCTGGCTTATATCATCGTGACCATCGCCCTCTTCTTTGTCTTCATCACCCCCCTCGGCCACTCCTTTGGCTGGTACTGGGGTCCCTTCGGCTGGTTCGGCGCACGGCGGCGCAGAGGCCCCCGTCCTCCGCGCGGCCCTTACGATGGCTTCGGCCCCGGCGGCGGTTTCTACGGCGGTCCCCGCGGCCCGAGAGGCCCGCGCGGGCCTCGGCCTCCCCGTGGAGGCGGTTTCGGAGGCTTTGGCGGTATGGGCGGCGGCTCCGGTTTCGGCGGAGCTGGCCGCAGCGGCGGCAGCTTTGGCGGCATGGGCGGCGGCAGCAGCCACGGCGGCGGCGCAGGACGCGGACGCTGAACATTTTTTGACCCTAGAGCGAACCACCAGCGCGGCAGATGCGATCTCGTATCACATCTGCCGCGCTGGTGTTATTTTTTGCCTTTTCCTCCTCCGCCCTTCCATCCTCTCAAAATCATGCCCTTCAGAAACTTATGCAAGATAACTGATATATTTCAATACTTTCTTTAAAAAACTAGGACATTTTTCATCTGCTGTTGAAATTTTGTAAAATCTTTACTATACTTTAGCCATCTTACGGAGCGCACTACCTGCGAAGGGATGCGTCCTTCAACCCGCACGAAGTGTAAGGAGTATTGTATCATGAAAAAAATCACTCGCCGTCAGTTTCTCACCTCTGCCGGTGCGACCTCTGCCGCACTGCTCCTTTCCAGCCTGCCTCATGCAGCAGCCGCAGACGAGAATTGCCTGCGCAAGGTCACTCCTGCTGCTACCAACTCCAACGACCTGTCTTGGGACATGGCCGAAGAGATCCTGACCCACATTTCTGACCCCGTATTCCCTGCCTACACGGTCAATGTTCTGGACTACGGCGCCGTCCCCAACGACGGTAAACTGGACACCGCAGCCATCCAGCGCGCCATCGACGAGACCAGCGCCCACGGCGGCGGCACGGTCGTCATCCCTTCCGGTGTGTATGACGTCGGCGCCATCACCCTCAAGAGCAACGTCAACCTGCATCTGGAAAGCAAGGACACCATCCTGCGCTTCACCCGGGACATCACCCCGGCCAACTACCCGCTGGTGTTCGCCCACTACGAAGGCTCCAAGCTGTACAACTGGAGCCCGCTGATCTACGCCTATCAGCAGGAGAACATCGCTCTGACCGGCAAGGGCACCCTCGATGGTCAGGCCGACAAGAACAACTGGTGGAACTGGTCCCGTACCGTCAACCCGGACGGCACCATCACCAAGCCCGGCAACAACGACGTCAAGCTGCTGCGCAAGATGACCGACAACGGCACCCCCGCAGAGGAGCGTATCTTCGGCGAAGGCCACTATCTGCGTCCCAACTTCTACCAGCCCATCGAGTGCACCAACGTCCTGATCGAGGGCGTCACCATCGCCAACTCTCCCATGTGGGAGCTGAACCCCGTCCTCTGCACCAACTTTACCGCCCGCGGCGTCACCATCGACACCCACGGCTACAACAACGACGGCTGTGACCCCGAAAACTGCAACTACGTCCTGATCGAGAACTGCTTCTTCAACACCGGTGACGACTGCATCGCCGTCAAGGCCGGCCGCAACCGCGATGGCCGTGAGCTGGGCGAAGCCGGTCATCCCACTCAGAACCTCATCATCCGCAACAACACCTTCGCAGACGGCCACGGCGGCATCGCCTGCGGCAGCGAGATGAGCGGCGGCATCAAGAACCTGTTCGCAGACAACAACACCTTCGACAGCCCCACTCTGAACTATGCCCTGCGCTTCAAGACCAATGCAGAGCGCGGCGGCGCTGTGGAGAACATCTATCTGCGCAACTCCAAGGTCAAATCCGTCGGCAACGCCGTCGTCCACGCCACCATGCTGTACGATGTAGGCCGTGATGGTGATTATCTGCCTCAGTTCAAGAACATCACCATCGAGAACCTGACCAGCAGCGGCGGCGAGTACGGCATCTTCATGGAAGCCTTTGAGGAAGTTCCCATCACCGGTCTGGTGTTCCGCAATGTGAACATCTCCAACGTCGGCACCGACATCCGCGCTCTGAACTGGGAAGACCCCGTCATGGAGAACGTGACCATCAACGGCAAGACCTACCCCCGTCCCGTGGAGACCAAGATCCTCGGCGTTCCTGTCCCGGGCCAGCGCATTGAGGGCAGCTCCACCCTGCTGGGCGGCGAAGATACCGACCTGAGCAGCAAGTGGCTGATCTCGGACAGCGCCGACGGCGATTATCATTTCTTCCGCATCCGCCGCAGCTATGCGGTTCCCTCTTATCTGGCCGGAAAGTACATCAAGTTCGTCTCCACCGACCGGAGCGGCAATCAGGACGCCAGCATCCCCTACAAGGTGCTGCGGAGCGCCGAGATCGCCGGCACCACCAATGATGCTGAGCTGCTGCGCGCTGCCTCCAAGGGTTACATCGACGAGAACGACGCACTCGACCTGAACCGCCCCATCACCAAGCGCGAATGCGCCAAGATGCTGGGCAAGCTGTGGAATCTGACCGCCCCGTCTGCACCGGTCACGATCTCCGACGTCCCCGCAAGCGACCCGGATTACGGCGTCATCGCCGCTGTGGTCGAGGCCGGCATGATCGAGCTGAAGGACCCCACCAGCGCCATCGCACAGGGCACTCTGTACAACGCCGGTGTCACCAGCTCTGAAGGTGCAAAGCGCACCGCTTTCCTGCCCGATGCCACCATCGACCGCGACGAGATGGGCCACATCGCTCTGCTGTCCTGCGGCGTGCCTTACAACGAGACGCTGGGCACTCAGCCGAAGTTCGACGACGCCAGCCAGATCGAATCCGTGTACGAGGACAACGTGGGTGCCAGCGCCTACTTCGGCTTTGTCACCGCCAAGACCGGCAACAGCTACCTGCCCAAGGAAAAGACCACTCTGGAAGATCTGATCCGCATCGTGGAGCGCATCTCCGACTTCTCCAACAAATAATTTTTCCAGCCTCCTCCTAACTCCTCCCCGCCGGAAGCATCCCGCGTGCTCCCGGCGGGGAGTTTTGTATCCCTGCTGAAACGACGCACAAAAAGGGGCTGCTGCACAAGGATAAAACCCGGTGCAACAGCCCCTTTTTCTTGCTTTCTCAGCATAAATTGGTGTTCTAAAAATCAATATGCTTCATCCGGTTCGGTAGGTGCTGCGGTAATATCGCGGTAGAACGTGGCCCATGCAGCTTCCTCATAGGGGCGCACGAAGAAAAAGCCAATGCTCAATGGAATTGCCAGCAGAAGAACAATGGAAATTGCCATCGCTTCCGAACCGGAGAAATTGTTTAGAAATAGGAAATAGCCGGCATACAGCGGCAGCGCACAGAGCAGCTCCCAGCCAATGAAGCTGAGATCCAGACAAAACAGCCGCCATTTGTTGCCGCCCATGATCCGCCGGGATTCTGTGATTGCTTCATTTGCGGTCAGCGAAGGATGCTCGGCCATGATGTAAGGTGTCATCGCATAGCTGTATATTTTCACGATTCCCGGAATCACCAACAGCAGCGACCAGAGGACGATGTACAGTCCCTGCAGGATCTTCATGCAGAAGCCATCCCACAGACGGTCTTTCTGCGAGAACAGATCCGAGAAGGCCGCATCTTTTCCATCCACAAGGTTCAGATTAAAACGAGCATATCCCAGCTGAACTGCACCGCCCACGATCAGTTGGAGGATCGCCCACAGGCCAATGCCGGCAAGCAGAACAGCAAGCAGCCGACCGCCGTTGGGCTGGGAGAACAGTTCAAAATGGATGTCCGTTCCCTGCTTGGAATTGGATGCGATGCTGTTGGAACTGCTCGAAATGGTAGCACCGAGCGCACTGGCAGCAATGCCTGTCAGAACAGCAGTTTTCCATTTTCCACGCAGGGCATCGAGAGCGAGCATACGATAGTCGGCAGATACTTTCATAAAAGCAACCTCCTGTCTGAAAACGGCAAGGATGTGAGAAAAGGGAGATGATATGCCACTTTAATTTATCGCAAGGCAAGAAATTAGTGCAACATGAAAACAGCATATTTGCGATATGCAATTCAACGCTGTTGCTGTTGCATTAAAAAGTTGAATTGCTATAGATACGTTTGAAGCGTTAAAAAAATTGCGACAGGAATGGAAAAAGCGGATGGTTCGATAGAATCTTTCGCTGATGACACCTTCAAGCGAAAATAACTCTGGCCTTTTTTTGCTGAGCGGTCATCTTATTTGATGCAGGTAGAGCAAGGGCTGTAGCCTGCGGCCACAGCCTCGTCGTAGCTGGAGAAGAGGATCTGATTCTTCTCCGCCGGGAGATTCGGGCAGCTGGGCAGGTGGAACTTTTTGCTGTTCACGTTTCCGATGTAGGCCTGCTGGGCGGTGCTGGACGCCGCCGGGTCGGTGGGGTTCAGCTCGGCGTCGGTGGCATAGTGCTCGGTGGCCACCGTGTAGTTCTGGCCGTCGCTGGACACCGTGATGGTTCCCAGAAGGTCGGTGCGGTAGACGTCCACGCCAGCATCCCGCAGGATGCTCAGGGTCTCCTCGTGGGGGTGGCCGTATTTGTTGTTGACCCCGCAGGAAATGATGCCCATTTCGGGCAGGACGGCGTTCAGGAAAACATAGCTCGTAGAGGTGCTGGAACCGTGGTGTCCCACCTGCAAGACGTCCACCTTGAGGTTCGCGCCGCTGGCCACAAGGTCGCGCTCGGCGTCGGCCTCCATGTCGCCTGTCAGCAGAAAGCTGGTCGCGCCGTAGTCGATGCGCAGGACGATGGAGGTGTCGTTGGTTTCCTCATACTGGGCCACCGGGCCAAGCATGGTCACGGTGGCGCTGCCCAGCGCCCACTGGGTGCCCACCGTGGGCACCTCGACTTGGAGGTTCTGCTGCTGGGTGTACTTGACGAAGTCCTTGAAGCACTTGGTGGAGGCCTCAGTCACGGGGCTGTAGACGTGGTAGGCCGGGAAGTAGGCCAGCGCAGCGGCCAGACCTCCCACATGGTCCTCGTGGGCGTGGGAGCAGAAGACGTATTCCAGCTGCTCGACCCCCTGACTCTGCAAGTAGGAGACGACCAGACTGCCGTCGTCCACATTGCCGCCGTCATAGAGCATGAACTGTCCGTCGCACTCCACCAAGACGCTGAGGGCCTGCCCCACATCGATGAAGTGCATCTGGAAGGCGGCGTCCTGTCCGTCGGCCGGGACGGTCTGGGAGGCGGCAGGGTTCGGGATGAGGTCGGCGCTGCCGCCGGGGAGGGCGGAGGAGGTGTCACAGCCCACAAGACCCAGCACAAGGGCCGCTGCAAGCGCCAGCGCCGCAAGCCGGCTCATGAGCTTTCGGGCGGTCACTTTTTCTTTTTTGAAGTTTTCCACGATGCGTTCTCTTTCTGTTGATTATTTTTCGGTTTGTGCGCCGGGGCAGAGTGGGGCGCAAAGCGTGCGCCGGGGCTGGGCTGGCGGCCCGCCGGATTGCGGCCCGCCGGGCTGCTGCCCTGTGGCTTCGCGTTTTTGCTGCCCTTGCCTCTGGGCCGGACGGTATAGGTGCCGTCCCCGTGGATGGTCACGTCTGCGGCCTCCGCCCTGCGGGCCGAGCGCTGGACGGCGATGCGGCCCGCAGCGGGCACCAGCAGGGGGATCAGGTCCTCCCGGTGGGTCATCTTCAGCGCCTTGATGACCTTTTCCGCGTTGCGCGGCTCATAGTACTGGAGCAGGGCACGCTGCAGGGCCTTGCCCTCGGCGGTCTTTTCCACGAACACAGGCTTGAGGGTGTAGGGGTCGAGGCCGGTGTAGAACATACAGGTGCTCACCGTGCCGGGGGTGGGATAGAAATCCTGCACCTGCTCGGGGCGCATATGGTTCTTATAAAGGTACTCTGCCAGATAGACGGCATCCTTGAGGGTGCTGCCCGGGTGGCTGGACATGAGGTAGGGCACGAGGTACTGCTTTTTGCCCGCCTTCTTGCTCAGCTCGTAGAACTTGTCCTTGAACTTGTTGAAGGTCTCGATGGGGGGCTTGCCCATGTAGGCGAGGGTGTTGGGGGCGCAGTGCTCGGGCGCGACCTTCAGCTGGCCGGAAACGTGGTACTCCACCAGCTCCTTGAAGAAGGTGTCGTCGGGGTCGGCCATCAGGTAGTCAAAGCGGATGCCGCTGCGGATAAAGACCTTCTTGACGCCGGGCAGCTCCCGGACGCGGCGGAGGATCTTCAGATAGTCGCTGTGGTCCACGATCATGTGAGAGCAGGTGGTGGGGGCAAGACAGTGCTTGCCGCCGCTGCACATACCGCGCAGCATCTGCTCCCGGCAGGACGGGAAGCGGAAGTTGGCCGTCGGGCCGCCGATGTCATGGATGTAGCCCTTGAAATCCGGCTCGTGGGTCATCCGCTCTGCCTCGGCCACGATGCTGTCGGCGCTGCGGCTGGTGACGCGCCGCCCCTGATGCAGCTGGATGGCACAGAAGTTGCAGCCGCCGAAGCAGCCGCGGTTCTGGATGATGGAGAACTGCACCTCGCGGATGGCAGGCACGCCGCCCATGGCCTCGTAGATGGGGTGGTAGCGGCGGGTGTAGGGCAGGGCGTAGACCTTATCCAGCTCCCAGCGAACGAGGGGCTTGGCGGGGATGTTCTGGACGAGGTACTTTTCGCTCTGCTTCTGGACGATGATATTGCCGCTGACGACATCCTGATTGTCCATCTGGATGCGGCAGGCCTTGGCGTAGGCCACCTTATCGGAGGCCACCTTCTTGAAGCCGGCACACTCCACATACCGCTCGGGCAGGTGGTCGAAGTCGGTCATGTAGCAGGTACCATCCACGTCGGTGATGCTCTCCACCGGCTCTCCTGCCGCCAGACGGCGAGCGATCGCCACGGTCTGGTGCTCGCCCATGCCGAAGCTGATGATGTCCGCACCCGAGTCCTCGGCGATGCTGGGCAGGACGGTGTCCAGCCAGTAGTCGTAATGGGCGAATCGGCGCAGCGAGGCCTCGAGGCCGCCCAGAATGACGGGCAGATCGGGGTAAGCCTGCTTTGCAAGTCTGGTGTAGACGGTGGCGCTGCGGTCGGGCCGTGCGCCGCCCTTGCCGCCGGGGGAGTACTCGTCCTCGGCGCGGGGGATCTTGGCGACCGAGTAATGGCTGACCATGCTGTCTACGTTGCCGCCGCCGATGAAGAAACCGTACTTCGGCTTGCCGAACCGCTTGAAGTCCTCGCAGTCGCTGTAGCGGGGCTGGGCCAGCACGCCCACCTTGTAGCCCTCGGCTTCCAGCAGACGGCTGATGATAGCGGTGCCGAAACTGGGGTGGTCCACATAGGCGTCGCCGCCCACCACCACAAAGTCCAGCTGTTCCCACCCCCGGGCCTCCATGTCGGCCCGGCTGATGGGGAGAAATTCGGTGTAATGTTCCATAGTTATCCTTTATCTCTCTTGTTAAACAATACCTGCCCGGCGCGCCAGCGGCTTTTCTAACAGGGAAGCTGGCAAAACTGGAAGGCTTTGACTGAGCGGTCATTCATCCGGCTGATTCATCTGCATCTCCAGCCACTGCTGGCGGCTGATGAGGACAGCGCGGGGCTTCGCGCCCTCGTAAGGGCCGATGATGCCTTTTTCTTCCATTTCGTCCATGATGCGGGCGGCGCGGGCGTAGCCCAGCTTGCAGCGGCGCTGCAGAAGGCTCGTAGACGCCTGACCGGCGTCGATGACCACCTCCACAGCCTGCTTGAGCATCGGGTCGCTGCCGCCCTCCTCATCGGAGTCGGCAGAGCCGCTGCCCTTCTTGCCGTCCTGAATGGCGTGTTTTTCCATCGCCTCGATCATGGCCTCGTCGTACTGGACGGTGGCGCTCTTCTTGATGAAGTCCAGCACCCGGCTGATCTCCTCATCCCGCACAAAAGTGCCTTGGATGCGGGTGGGCTTGGGTGCGCCCACCGGCATAAAGAGCATATCACCCATACCCAGCAGCTTTTCGGCACCGGCACCGTCGAGGATGGTGCGGCTGTCCACCTGACTGGACACGGCGAAAGCGATGCGGCTGGGGATATTGGCTTTGATGAGGCCGGTGATGACGTCCACGCTGGGGCGCTGGGTGGCTACGATGAGGTGCATACCGGCCGCTCGGGCCTTCTGGGCGATGCGGCAGATGGAGTCCTCCACATCCTTGCCGACCACCATCATCAGGTCGGCCAGCTCGTCGATGATGATGGCGATGTAGGGCATCTTCTCGAGGTTCGGGTCGTTGGCTGCCAGCTTGTTGAAGGATTTGATGTCGCGGACATTGTTCTCGGCAAAGAGGTGGTAGCGGCGCTCCATCTCCTGCACCGCGCCGCCCAGTGCGCCTGCCGCCTTGCGCGGCTCGGTGACGACGGGCATCAGCAGGTGGGGGATGCCGTTATACTCCGCCAGCTCGACCACCTTGGGGTCGATGAGCAGGAGCTTGACGTCCTCGGGGCTGGAACGGAAGAGCAGGCTCATGATGATGCTGTTGACACAGACCGATTTGCCGCTGCCAGTGCTGCCCGCGATGAGCAGATGGGGCATCTTGCACAGGTCGGCCACCTGCGCCACACCGGCGATGTCCTTGCCCAGCGCGATGCCCAGCGGCGAGGTCATCCGCAGGAAGCTCTGGCTCTCGAAGACGCTGCGGATGTAGACCGGCGTTTTCTTGTGGTTGGGCACCTCGATGCCCACGGCGGGCTTGCCGGGGATGGGGGCCTCCATACGGACATCGGCCACCGCGAGGTTCAGGGCGATGTCGTCCGCCAGCGAGGTGATGCGGCTGATCTTGACGCCCGCCATCGGCTGCACCTCATACCGTGTGACCGACGGGCCGCGGGAAATGTCCAGCACACGGGTGCGGACGCCGAAGCTCTCCAGCGTGTCCACCAGCTTCTGGGCGTTGGCCTTCAGCTCATCCTCCGCGCCGGGGTCGCCCTCGTCGGGAGCACGCTCGAACAGCTCGATGGAGGGGTACTGATACTGGAAGCTCTCTTCCGTCTCGGCCTCCTCTGCGGGGGCCTTCGCGGCCTGCTCCTCCGAGACGGCGGGCTTTTCCATGGCCGCCGCCACCAGCGTGTTGAGGTCTTTTTCCTCCACCGGTTCGCTGGTGATGCTGATCCAGCCGTCCTCATCCGGCTCCGAGCGGAAGGCCGCAGCATTCTCGGCACTGACCGGCTGCGGGGCAGCCTCCGGCGCAGGCGTCGGCTCATAGAGCGGGATGCCGAAGGAGAGCGGCGGCTCCGGAGTTTCGTCCTCCTCCACCGGGGCAGCGGGCGTCACGGTCGGCGCGGCAGGCGGTTCCGGTTGGGCCGCAAAGAAATCTTCGGCGGCGGTGTCCACCGCATCCGGCACGATGGGGGTCACGGTGGCGCGGATGGGTGCACGACGGAGCGGGTCCATCCCAAAGGTCCCGCCGGGGCCGAGGATGATCGGCTCGATGGGTTCGCTGCCGCCCTCGGTGACGGTCGTATGGTCCGGGCCGAGGTCGATGTCAAAGGGGGCGCGGGGCCGGGGCTTTTCCACCTGCACCGGGACAGGCTCGGGCTGAGGCGGGGCGGGCTCGGCCGGCGCAGGTGCGGCCGGCCCGCCGCCCTGCATCATCTGATGGCCCCAGTGGAAGACGCCAGCCAGCCAGCCGGGAGGCTGGATGTGGAACGCCGGAGCCTCCGGCTCTTCTTCGCTGTAGTCTTCCTCGTCCTCGGGGAAGTCATCGTCATACCCATCGTACTCCTCCGCTTCGGCCTCTTCTGCCGCGCGGGCCGCAAGGCGCTCGGCACGGCGGGCGGCGTTCTGCTCGTGGACCGCGAGGCCCTTTTCGTGGACGCTGCCGCCCACATTGCAGAGCCACTGCCAGCACTCGGCGGGGGTGATGTCAAAGATGTACAGGCTGGCGCAAGCCGCCAGCGCCGCCATGACCAAGTTAGCGGCAGGCCTGCCGCAGAGCAGCAGGAGCGTCCCGCCCAGCACAGCACCCAGTGCGCCGCCCGAGAGCCATGCACTCATCCCATTCTGATAGCAGGCGGCGGTCATCTGCGCGGCGGTCTGGTCGGCGGGGATGTCCGAAAAGACGATGACCGTGCCGCTGGCGAAGATGAGGCCCAGCATAAGCTTGGCGATGTGGGGCAGGAGGTCTTCGCCCCGGGTGTAGAGGATGGCCAGATAGCACAGCGCCGCCCCCACCACAAAGCTTCCACAGCCGAACAGGCCGAACAGAACGTCGTGCATCGTGCGCCATGCCGAGCTGCCCGGCACGAAGGCCAGCGCCATGAGCACCAGCCCTGCAAACAGGGTGACAAGCCCCGCTGGCATCCGGTCCTGCGACCGTTTTTTGCGGCGCGAGGCGCTGCCCCGCGCGGAAGTTCTGCGTTTTCTTTTTGCCATGATCCCTAAAAACCGTTCCTTATCTTATATATAGAAGCAGGGCGCGCCCGAGGCGGCTCTGTCGGTGACGATGGAAGAATCCCGATACGATTCGATTCTTTCATTGTACCACGGGAAAAGTCAAATGGCAATTTATTTCCCCTCGATTTCTCGGTAGAGCCACGCCAGCGCATCCGACAGCCCGCCCAGCTCGTCGATGAGCTTTTCCCGCACGGCTTTCCGGCCGTCCAGCACGGTACCCACATCCATGACCAGCTCGCCGGTGCGCATCATCAGCTCGGTGTACCGCTTTTCCGAGATGCCGCTGTGGGCCGCGACAAAGCCGGTGATCCGCTCCTGCATCTGCTCGAACCAGCGCATGGTCTGGGGCACGCCCAAGATCATCCCCGAGTGGCGGACGGGGTGGACCGTCATGGTGGCGGTGGGCACGATGAAACTCCGCTGGGCGCTGACGGCCAGCGGGATGCCGATGGAGTGGCCTCCGCCCAGCACCACCGCCGCACTGGGCTTCGAGATGCTGGCGATGAGTTCGGCCAGCGCAAGCCCTGCCTCCACATCTCCGCCCACGGTGTTGAGCAGCACCAGCAGCCCCTCGATGGCAGGGTCTTCCTGCACAGCCACCAGCTGGGGGATGACGTGCTCATACTTGGTGGTCTTCTGGCCCTGCGGGGCTTCCACATGGCCCTCCACCTGCCCGATGACAGTCAGACAGTGGATGGCGTGAGCGCCCCGGGTGCGGTAGATGCTGCCCATGTCCTCGATCTGCTCTTTTTCCAATCGCTGCTGCTCCACGGGGATATTTTTCTCTTCCTGTGCCATTCTCTGCGCCCTCCTTTTTGCTTCATTTCAGCTTGTCCGGCATTCCTGTCGGTTATGCTTCGGCAAAGATTTCTTTGCTTTTGCAAAAAATTGCGCCAAAGGATTTGACATTCTCGCTTCACGATGTATACTTTATACTAGAGATAAGATTGTCAAATAAGTATCATTATTGTACGGAAAAGTACACATCTATTCCTTGCCGGAGCGCCCTGCCGCTGCGCACCTCTCCCCCGGCGATCCTGCGGACAAAAAGAAAGGAGAACTCCCTATGAATACTCCCGGCAAAGCTTCCCTGCCCGTCATCAAGCGTCTGCCCAAATATTATCGCTACCTGCGCACCCTGAAAAACGACGGCATCACCAGCATCTCGTCCCGCGAGCTGGCCGCCCAGATGGGCACCACCGCCTCGCAGGTGCGGCAGGACTTCAACTGCATCGGCGATGTGAATGGCCGTCAAGGCATCGGCTATTCGGTAGAGAACCTGCTGAACATCCTTGAGGACCTGCTCTTCGGCAACGGTGACCGTCTGCCCACCATCCTCATCGGCTGCGGCCGTCTGGGCAAGGCCGTGAGCCGCTTTATCACCACCGACACCAACGGCTATAAGCTCATCGCCGCCTTCGACAACGCCCCCGACGAGGTTGGCAAGGAGATCAACGGCATCCAGATCCTCCACATCGATGAGCTGGAGACGTTCTGCGCCGAGCATCACCCCGAGGTGGCCGTCCTCTGTCTGCCCCGCAGCGGCGCAGAGGAGATCAGTGGCCGTCTGGTGGCGCTGGGGATCCAGGGCTTCTGGAACTTCTCCCACTACGACCTGTCGGTGTCCTACCCCGATGTCGTCGTGGAGAACGTCCATCTCGGCGACAGCCTGATGAGCCTCGGCTACCGGCTGCGCAATCAGGACTGAGCCATCTTACTGCAAAATGCCGACCCTCTCCGTCAGGCTCTGGCTGGGAGGGTCCTTTCATGAGGAGAATTTTTCGACATGGCAAAGCTTTATTTCCGTTACGGCGCAATGAACAGCGGCAAGAGCACCGCGCTGATGCAGGTGGCCCACAACTATGAGGAGCAGGGGATGCGGGTGTTCATCCTCAAACCGAAGGTGGACACCAAGGGCAGCGGCGACCTCGTGAGCCGTCTGGGCGTCCGCCGCCCCGCCGACCTGCTGGTGCCGCCGGATATGGACCTCGTGGAGGCCGTCCGGGCCGCCAGCAGCGAGGGCAAGCCTCTGGCCTGCGTGCTCTGCGACGAGAGCCAGTTCTTTACCGCCGCACAGGCCGAGCAGCTGTTCATGGTGACGGTGGATCTGAACATCCCGGTCATCTGCTACGGCCTGCGCTCCGACTTCTCCCTCAAGGGCTTCCCCGGCTCCACCCGTCTGCTGGAGCTGGCCCATACCATCGAGGAGATGAAGACCATCTGCGCCTGCGGCCGCAAGGCCACCTGCAACTGCCGCAAGGTCAACGGCCGCTTCGTCTTTGAGGGCGAGCAGGTGGCCATCGACCTTCAGAACGACGTCCAGTACGTCAGCATGTGCCCCCAGTGCTATTTCCGGGAGCGCCGCGCTTTCTATGCCGCCCGCCGATGATCGTTTTCCCTGATTTCATGCCGTCCGCACGCCGGGCGGCATTTTTTGTATCTTTTCTTCATCCGTGATATATCAGCCAAGGCCCGATTCGCACGTTTTTTGCGCTATTGATATATCAGTTCATGGCCGGAAGTTTTTGTCATCGTCGCTTTTGATGTATACAACGTCCATTCGGCAAAATATGACTTGGTTACAAAATTCTTGCAAATCCGGCCATTCTTTCCCTGTTGCATCCCAGTTTTCTATGCAAATCGTTGAAGTATACAAGTTGCACAGTTTTTGGCCTCAAGTTTATTCATTATGGCAATGACGTCAAAACCGTGCAAAAAATAAGCGCAATATTTGTTCGTTTTCCGCCGCTATCCCTACAATTTGCATCTTTCTTTTTCTTCTTGCCTTTGGTATCATATTTGTATACAACGGATGCTTTGCAGAGGCGTCCGTGCAAGCAGTTGTTTTTTACATTAGGAGGAGAACGAAAATGAGCAAGGCAATTTCTCGTCGTGACTTTCTGAAGGTCTCCGGCGCTGTGGGCGCTGCCGGCCTTCTGGCCGCATGCGGCGGCTCTGGCAACGCTGGCTCTACCGCCACTTCCACTGCTGCTTCCGCAGCATCCGTGGCCGGCCTGTCTTCTGACCCCGTCACCCTGACCATGAGCTGGTGGGGCGGCGAGTCTCGTCACAACGCCTATCAGGAGGCCATCAAGGCTTTCATGGCCAAGAACAGCACCATCACCATCAACCCCACCTTCGCTGCATGGTCCGGCTGGGAGGATACCATGTCCACCAAGTTCGCAGGCGGCGTCGCTGAGGATGTCTGCCAGATCAACTGGAACTGGCTGTACAACTATTCTAAGAGCGGCCAGACCTTCATCGACCTGAACAGCGTCACGGATTACCTCGACCTGACCCAGTGGGATGAGGCCAAGCTGGCTGCCTGCAATGTGGCAAATGCTCAGCAGTGCGTGCCCGTCTCCATGACTGGCCGTATCTTCTACTGGAACAAGACCACCTTCGACAAGGCCGGCATCTCCTACCCCACTACTCTGGACGAGCTGATGGCTGCCGGCAAGACCTTCCAGGAGAAGCTGGGCGATGACTACTATCCCCTGCATCTGGGCGCATACGACCGTATGATCCTGATGGTCTTCTACCTCGAGTCCAAGTACGGCAAGGACTGGGCAGATCCCACCACCTCCACCCTGAACTACGACGCTGACCAGATCGCCGAGGGCATCGACTTCATCAAGAGCCTCGTCGAGGGCCACGTCATCATGAGCCTGCCCACCTACTACGGCTCCAACGGCGATAACGCTGCTCACCAGTCCAACGAGTGGATTACCGGCAAGCTGGCTGGCTGCTTCGAGTGGGACTCCTCCGCTACCAAGTACGCTGACGCTCTGGACGAAGAGAACAAGGCTGGCTTCACCGTCGGCGACGAGATCAAGTTCGGCGATTACAACGGCGGCTTCTCCAAGGTCTCCATGGGTCTGGCCATCACCAAGACCTGCGCACACCCCGCAGAAGCAGCTACCCTCATCAACTTCCTGCTGAACGAGGAAGAGGGCGCTTCCATCATGGGTTCTGAGTGCGGCATCCCCGCTTCCAAGGCTGGTCTGGCTGCTGCTCAGGCTGCCGGCGCTGTCAAGGAGCTGGTCGCTGAGGCAAACGGCAAGGTCATGGCCTTCGTTTCCAACCAGCTCGACCCCCTGTTCGAGTCCAACGACCTGAAGGCTACCGGCACCGGCGTCTATCAGGAGGTCTTCGACTCTCTGGATTACGACAACGTCTCCGGCGCTGATCTGGTCGATACCCTGCTGGACGGCATGGACGCAGTCGGCTATACCGTCTAATTTCCGCCTCACAGACCTCTCGCGGCCCGCGCACGCGCGGTGTTCGTACGGGCCGCACCGCATAAAAGGGTCTTGCAAGGGGGCATCCTTTCCACCTACGGACGGATGCCCCTTTTTCGCAAGACAGCGATGACATTTTTTTGACAAAAGTATGTCCAAATGATTGCGGTGCACGAGAGATTATCCTTATAAAAGGAGGATTCCCGGATGAAAGAAAGCAAAGCGCCCTCTATCGGGCGTACCCCGGCCCAGAAGTTCATTGACAAATGGCAGGGCCTGTTCTATCTGATCCCTTGGATCATCGGCTTCGTCGTCTTCAAAGCCATCCCGTTCGGCCAGTCTCTGTACTACAGCTTTACGGATATGGACTTCTTCAACGGCATCCATCAGTACGGCATCATGAACTATGTGGACGCCTTCTCCACCCCCAAGATCACCAAGGCGCTCATCACCACCTTCAAGTACAGCTTCATCACGGTGCCCCTGAAGCTGGTGTTCGCACTGTTCATCGCCTACATCCTGAACTTCAAGATCGCCTGCGTGAACCTGTTCCGCACCGTCTACTACATCCCTTCCATCCTCGGCGGCTCTGTTGCCATCGCCGTGCTGTGGAAGGCTGTCTTCCGCGATGACGGTCTGGTCAACACTCTGATCCGTATCCTGACCTTCGGTCATTTTCAGGGTCCCTCTTGGCTGAGTGACCCCAGCTACGCACTGTGGATCATCTGCTTCCTGCGTATCTGGCAGTTCGGCTCCGCCATGGTGCTGTTCCTCGCCGCCCTGAAGGGCGTGCCCGCCGACCTGTACGAGGCTGCCACCATCGACGGCGCAGGCAAGTGGCGTCAGTTCTTCTCCATCACCGTTCCGATGATCACTCCCATTATCTTCTACAATCTGGTCACTCAGATCTGCCAGGCTTTCCAGGAGTTCAATGGCCCGTTCATCATCACCAACGGCGGTCCCCGCGGTTCCACCACCCTCATCTCCATTCTGGTCTACAACTACGCATTCAAGTCCAACCAGATGGGCATGGCTTCCGCACTGGCATGGATCATGTTCGTTATCGTCTGCATCCTGACGATCATCGCCTTCACCAGCCAGAAGAAGTGGGTCTACTACTCGGATGAAAGGTAAGGTGTGACAGTATGGGAATGAAAGCTTCTAACGCCATTGCGACGTTTTTCAAGTACTTTGTCCTGATCCTGGTGGGCCTCATCATGATCTATCCCCTGCTGTGGATGATCAGCGCCACCTTTAAGGACAACAGCGAGATCTTTGCAGGCATCGGCCTGTGGATCAAGAACCCCACTCTGGAGGGCTACAAGAACGCGCTGAACAACTTCGGCGGTTCCATCAACATCCTGCAGGCCATGCTGAACACTTACAGCTACGTCCTGCCCAAGGTCGTCTGCACCGTGGTCTCTGCCTGCATCGCAGCCTACGGCTTCGGTCGTTTCGATTTCCCGGGCCGGAAGATCCTGTTCAGCATCATGCTGGCCACCCTGTTCCTGCCTCAGGTCGTCCTGAACGTGCCTCAGTTCCTGCTGTACACCAAGTTCGGCTGGGTCAACAGCCCGTTCTATCTGGCCATCTGGGTCCACTGCGCATTCGCAACGGAGACCTACTTCGTCTACCAGCTGGTGCAGTTCATGCGCAACGTCCCCCGCGATCTGGACGAGGCTGCCGCCATCGACGGCTGCTCCTCCTTCCAGACCCTGTACAAGGTCATCGTCCCGATGCTGATGCCCGCTCTGGTGTCCTGCGCACTGTTCCAGTTCATGTGGAGCTGCAACGACTTCATGGGTCCCCTGCTTTACGTCCAGACTCCTGCAAAGTACCCCATGTCCCTGTTCGTCAAGCTGTCCATGGACGGTGATACGGGCTTTGCTTGGAACCGTATTCTGGCCCTGTCCCTGATCTCCATCCTGCCGCAGCTCATCGTGTTCTTCTGCGCACAGGATCAGTTCGTCGAAGGTATTTCCGCTGGCGCGGTCAAAGGCTAAGCTGACGCCCCCGCTGCTCGGATAACTCCAGACAAACACGAATGCCCCCTGTGCCTCTTCCCGTAGAGAGGATGCAGGGGGCATTTCTAATGTCAAAGGCTCTCCCCTTGGGAGAGCTGGCGCGTGAGCGCCTGAGAGGGCAAGGACGCTGACAAATATATGCAGCGCTGCGATAAGCAGAGCCTTTGTTAAAGCGAGCCTATCGCTATGCTGATACTTCCGGTTAACGCCCTTGCCCTCTCCGTCACCTTCGGTGACACCTCTCCCAAAGGGAGAGGCTTTTGAGGCTCGCTATTTCCTGCTCTTCCGATATTGCAGCGGCCCGACTCCCATCGTCTCCCGGAAGACGCGGCGGAAGTGGGCCGCAGAGGCAAAGCCGGTCTGCTCCGCCACGCTGCCGATGCTCAGCTCTGTCGTTTCCAGAAGCTTCTGGGCCGCCTCGATGCGGCGGGCGTTGATATAGTCCACGATGGACTGCCCCGTCACCCGCCGGAACAGCCGGCTCAGGTAGTAGGGCGAGATGTAGAACCGCGCCGCCACCTCGGTGAGGGAGAACTTCTGCTGGTAGTTGGCCGCGAGATAAGCGCAGATCTGCTCCACCGTCTCGTTGCGGGGGCGGGCGTCGGCGGCGCTCTGTGCCCGGTGCTCCTGCTCCACATAGTGGAGCGTCAGCGCCAGATACAGCCCGCCCGGATACTCCGGCTCCCCCATCGCGCTCCGCATCATCTCCAGCAGCGTCCGCAGGCGGCTGGCCCACTGGATGCTGCCGTAAAGGGCCATCTGGCTGCCCGGCGCAAAGAGGCGGAGAAAATCTTCGCCGGTGGCGTTCTTCATCTCGTGGAGCGCCGTCAGCGGGAACCCGCATCCCAGCATCTCGGGCAGGGCATGACCGGCCTGCGACACCACCCATGCCTCCGGCCCCAGCAGCAGCACACAGCCGGGGCTGACCAGCAGGGCCGTGTCCCCGCACCGGACAGTACAGCTGCCGCCCGAAAACAGGATGATATGGCACGACTCCGCAGGCAGTTCGAGCTGCCCGCTGGTCATTCGGAGTGACCCCGCCGTGATCTTTGCATTGAGTTTTTCCCGTTCGGCCCGCATCGTCCTTCTCCCTTCTGCTTTGCCTGCCCGCTCCGGGCAGTTCTTCTATCCCCAGTGTACCATGCCCGCCCTCTGCGGGCAAGCCGCAAATCGACGCAAATAACTCAGGAGGCTGTAAAAATGAACCTGTCTCTCATCCGTTCCATGACCCGCAGCGCTGTCTTCGAGCTGGAAAACGGCAAGTGCTTCCGTCCGGAGCACCCCTTCACCGTGGCTCTGAACGGCAAGACCATTTATGAAAGCTGCAACACCAACGTCTTTTCCCTCTTCTCCCTGACCCCCTCCACCTCCTACACCGTGGAGGTGGACGCCGAGGGCGAACACCTGAAGCTGGACTTCACCACCGAGGCCGAGAGTTTCTTTGTGGATGCGTCCCGCTACGGCCTCGTCGCCGACGGCGAGACCGACAATACCGTCCGGCTGCAGGCCGCCCTCTCCACCTGCCCCAAGGGCGGCACGGTGTACGTCCCGGCTGGCCGCTACCGCACGTCCAGCCTCTTCATGAAGAGCTGCACCACCCTCTACCTTGAAAAGGGCGCTGTGCTGCTGGGCGACAACGACCGCACCCACTACCCCATCCTGCCCGGCGTCCTCCCCAGCGAGAACGAGGTGGACGAATACTACCTCACCGGCTGGGAGGGCAACCCCCTGAACAGCTTCGCGGGCCTGCTGAACATCACGCAGGTGCATGACGTCGTCGTCACCGGCGAAGGCACGCTGGACTGCGACGCCCAGAACGGCGACTGGTGGGTGAATCCCAAGGTCAAGCGCATCGCATGGCGTCCCCGCGCTGTGGCAATGGTGGACAGCGAGAACGTCTGCCTCCACGGCATCACGGTGCAGAACAGCTACTCGTGGACCATCCACCCCATCTTCGTCAAGCATCTTGACCTGCTGAACTTCAACATCAACAACCCCTACAACGCCCCCAACACCGACGGCATCGACCCCGAGAGCTGCGAGTACATCCGCATCATCGGCGTCAACATCCACGTCGGCGACGACTGCATCGCCATGAAGGCCAGCAAGGTCTTCCTCGGCATGAAGCTCAAGAAGAGCTGCGAGCACACCGTCATCCGCAACTGTCTGCTGGACAAGGGCCACGGCGGCATCGTCATCGGCAGCGAGATGAGCGGCGGCGTCAAGGACATGGTCGTCACCCAGTGCCTCATGGATCACACCGACCGCGGTCTGCGGGTCAAGACCCGCCGGGGCCGCGGCAACACCGCCGTCATTGACGGTCTGGTGTTCCGCAATGTGGAGATGCGGGGCGTCAAGGCCCCCTTCGTCATCAATATGTTCTACTTCTGCGACCCGGACGGCCATGGCCCCTACGTCCAGTGCCGCGAGGCCCTGCCGGTGGACGAGTATACCCCCAAGCTGGGCACCCTGACGATGGAGGACATCGTCGCCACCGACGCGCAGTTCGCGGGCTGCTACTTCGACGGCCTGCCCGAGCAGCCCATCGAGGGCGTCTCCATGAAGAATGTCACCATCACCTTCGACCCCGACGCCAAGGAAGGTCAGGCCGCCATGGCTGACAACCGCCCCTATGTGAAGAAGCTGGCCATCTACGCCGAGAACGTGAAGAGCATCCAGCTGCACAACGTCAAAATCGAGGGCTACGAGGGCGAGCGTCTGCGCTTCGCCAACGTCGGCCATTTTGAGGAGGACTAACATCATGACACACGAAGAGATCCTGTCCATGCTGGGCGATTATGTGGACTATCTTATCGCCAATTCCAGCGCTGAGGCCCCCATGTGGAACATCGAGAAGGTGCGCAGCGGCAAGCCCAACAAGTGGAACTACATCGACGGCTGCATGATCACCGCCTGCCTGAGCCTCTACAAGACCACCGGCGACGAGAAGTATCTGAAGTTTTCCAAGGACTTCATCGACTTCTTCGTGCAGGAGGACGGCTCCATCAAGACCTATGACCCGAAGGAATACAACCTCGACAACGTGAATCAGGGCAAGAACCTGTTCACCCTCTACGACATCTTCGGGGACGAAAAATACCGCAAGGCCATCGACACCATCCGCAGCCAGCTGCTGACCCAGCCCCGCACCAAGGAGGGCAACTTCTGGCACAAGGACATCTACCCGTGGCAGGTCTGGCTGGACGGCACCTATATGGCCCAGCCCTTCTACATGGAATATGAGACCCGCTACAACAAGATGCAGGGCTGCATCGACAGCTACAAGCAGTTCATGAACATCCAAAAACATATGCGGGATGAGAAGACCGGCCTGTACTACCACGGCTACGACGAGAGCCGCACGATGTACTGGGCCGACCCCGTCACCGGATGCAGCCCCAACTTCTGGCTGCGGGCCATGGGCTGGTTCATGGTGGCGATGGTGGATGTGCTGGAGCGGATGGACGAGCAGCTCTACAACGAGTACCGCGGCATCATGGCCATGCTGAAGCAGACCATCGAGAACGTCCACAAGTTTCAGGACGAGGAGACCGGTATGTTCTGGCAGGTGATGGACCATCCCGGCGTCGAGGGCAACTACCTCGAGACCAGCGGCACAGCTCTCTTCGCTTATGCCGTGCTCAAGGGCGTGCGTCTGGGCTACCTGCCCAAGCGGATGGCTGCATGGGCCGAGAAGGCCTTCTACGGCACCTGCGACAAGTACCTTTCCAAGAACCCGGACGGCAGTTTGCAGCTGGGCGGCATCTGCCTCGTGGCAGGCCTCGGCGGCAAAGACCACCGCGACGGCTCGCTGGCCTACTATTTCAGTGAGCCTGTGGTCTGCAACGATGCCAAGGGCGTCGGCCCGCTGGTGCTGGCCTACACCGAGATGATTGCACGGAAGTAAGAAAGACCGTATCACGCAAAAAAACGCCCCGGCTCCCTCACCGCACGAGGGAGCCGGGGCGATTTTTGATGCAGAAAAGAGAAGCACCAAGGGGGCCTTTATCTCTTTCCGATATGATTCACCAGATATTTCAGCATTTTCCGGACTTCCGGGTCTCCGAAATGAAAGACCCCAAACAAGGCGACGGATACGGCCTCACAGAGGATGCCAGAACAAACAAATTTAAGATAGCCATTGGCGATCGGCAGCCTGCTGTTCAGATAAGCGCAGAAGACGATCGAAACCGTCAATGCGACCCCGTCAACGATATTTTTGAGCCAATACTTCAGATAGTCCTCTTTGTCCGCCTGCAAGCACAATTTGAACACGACGTAGCTTCTCCCGAACCAGAACCACATCTGGCTCACGACCGTTCCCAGCAATACGCCTGCCAGTCCTATGGTCTTGGCGCCCAGTATCGATAATGTAATGTTCAATACGGCTGCAATGATCTCGTTGTCTCTGTCTTCTCTGAACAGTCCCGCCGCATTGATAAAATCAACATTTACGCTGTGCACAAAATGAATGTACAGGTCCATTACAAGCAGCACCACTACCGAAGCGGGAAGGATATACTCCGCGCCGACCCACATGGCAATAAAGTCGTTGATCAGAACACAAAAAGGAACAACGATCATCATTGCGATCAGGACACGCATGACTGCATACAGTTTGAATGCGCCCTCTTTGCTTTCCCCCTCGGAGTCGGTCGCCAGAACATTTCCGATCATGGGCGTGATCGGATTCAGAAGACCCGAGATCAAGGTTTTGAGCTGCTGTGAGATCGTTGTATAATTCACCAGATACCCGACTTGGACCGTACTGATGAATGCCGAGATCACAAGGCTGTCGGTCGAGCTATACACATAGGTGGCAATTTTCCCTGCAAAGACATTTTTCACATTGGAAAAAAGCGATCTCAATAACGTGAATTTTATTTTTTCCCTCTTTAAAAATGGATACAGCCTTGCGCAGACCCAATGGACCCAGATGTTTGATACGATCACCTGCATGAGCTTCAGCACAAGATACAGCAGATAATCCTTGAAATACACCATCGCTATGATCTGTAAGATGTTTGCGATAACATTTACGATCATATCAATGATCTTGGAGATGTAGTCTTTCTGATCTGCATAAAGCAGCGATCTCTTATAGGCCAAAAAATAGGTGCACGCTGAGGAAAACGCCTGGATCAGAAAATAGAGATAGATCGCATTCGTCACGGTTATCCCTGTGAGGATATACTTTAAGAACGGCAGAAGGGCCAAGGAAGCCAGAATAAAAAAGGCACCGATGCAGTCATAAACAAACCGGAAAACATTGACAATGTCATTGATCTGCTGCTCGTCTCGCTGCGCCAGTGGCTTATAGAGGCTGAAAACGATAGCCGTTTGAAATCCCAGTTCTGCAAGGGACAGCGTACTCAGGACAGAGGTAAAGGTGCTGTATACGCCCAAAAGTTCAATGCCGATGTACCGGATGAACAGGCTTCGTGTCAAAAACTGGAAGATCAATGTCATCACTTGACTGACCAATCCGGTCGAGCAGTTTTTCAAGAGCAGTACTTTGCTTTTATTCATCGAAGCCCCTGCTTTCCCCTTGCATTTTCGATCCGGATCCAGTTTTGAGGATAGTCCGCCCGGTACATCTTTCCGTTATCCGATAAAGAGTATTGCGGGCATACAGTTACGCTGTTTTCCGATTCGTTCAGATATGCCGGCCAAAAACTGAAGGTGCTGTTCGGAATAATATGATGACGGCATTTTTCCATCATCAGCAGATCCGCTTCCACTTCGTCTGCACCATTTGAAACGATCACAGAATTTTCCACATTTCCGAAATGCGCTTTTACATACTCCGCATCATCGGAAAAGAAGTAGAATCTGCAATCCTCCACTCGTTCTTTTATTTTTTGGATTGCTTCATGATAGTATTCATCGCCGCACAGATCAAATCCCGAGCCTGTGTAGTCTCCCTTTCTGACATGTACGCTCACCGAGTTGCAGGACAACATCTCTGCCACGAGTTCTTTTTTCCTCTCATCAAGATCCAGCGAAAAATCAAAAGCCTTCTTAACTTCCTCTTTGTTCCAGTCGAAATACTGAAGATTCTGCCAGTATCCACTCAAGTACCAATCTCTTTTGGGGTCCAAGTTGAAAACTTCCGGATTGAAAATATTAAACTTGTAGTCTTGGATCATGTGAGATCCATTGCCTGAGCTTGCCAGATTTCCGATTTTAGAATAGACCCTCCGATAGAGCATCCGGAGCGGCTGAAAGCTCAGGCCCTCTCTTCCAAATCCTTTATAATATCTGCATCCCGAATATACTTTCCTGCATTCCTCTTCCGACGCCACACATTCCTTTATTCCGAAAAGTTTATCCAGAATATATCCGGTATGGGATTTGTCCTTTTCATAATGATTTGTATCGATCTTAATGTCGATGTCCTTATATATTTTTTTGAGCGAGAGCAGCAGCGCATACTGGTACATCTGGTTTCCCAGTCCGTGCGATATTCTGACAACGATCATTTGGTTCTCCTTTACCCCTTGTTCAAGTGATCCGCATTTTTCATGCACAAGCCGCATCCGCAAGCTGCATATTGCATGATTTTTTGCTTTTCGACAAGTATAACATTTCATCCCGAGAAATACAACTGTTCACCGATGCAGAGCCTTGAGGATCTCAGACAGCGGAGCCGGATGGTCGTGCTCGGGCTTGTAGCCGAAGCGGCGGGCGCTCCAAGTGACGGCCAGCATCAGCAGCACGCACATCAGGATGCCGGGGACCCAGCCAGCCATGAACAGACGGCCAATGGAGACCTCGCCGACGGTGCCATAGATGATCAGGCCCATGCTCGGCGGAATGGTGGCGACGATCAGGCCGGACAGGCCGTTGATGGCGGCAGACCAGCCGCGGTCGTAGCCCAGACGGTTCATCTCAGGTCCGAGGATGCGGCACTCCATCGAGGCGTCCGCAACAGCAGAGCCGGAAACGCCGCCCATCAGGGTGGACATCAGGCAGGAGACCTGACCGATGTTGCCGTACATATGGCCGGTGCAGGCGTTACTGCCAAACCGGAACAACGCTCTTTTTGCTCTGCACAAAATCCTGCATCGTTTGGCGTAAAATTGGCGTATAGTGTAGTTTTCGCTGGAAATTCACCAAAAGAAAAAGCCTGAAACTTCTCGGTACATAAAGAAGTTTCAGGCTTTGTTTTGCTTAAATTGGAAATTTACTGTTCAATCGGCTTCATCGTGGGGACAGGTCAAGGAAGGCTCACAAATGGCTTTATTTCCCTTTATAAGCCTATCCATGCGGCTTCCTTTTTCCCTCTCCCGTACGTCACCCTACGCAACTCTCCACAACTTACCGGCAATTTGGTGTAAAAGTGGTGTAGTAGTTGGTGTAGTGGATTTCAGACCGAAATGCCCAGTTTACCGTTCAGATTTGCAAAGGAATGAGCTTTGGCTTCCTTGGTGGCTTCCGCGTAAATCTCCATCGTGGTGCTGATGTCCTTGTGTCCCATGATGTCCTGAATGATCTTCAGGTTGGTCTCATTTTCGCACAGCCGGGTGCAGAACGTGTGCCGGAGATTATGGCAGGAGAAGGACGGCAACAGCTGCGGTTCCCGTTTTTCCTTTTCGGCCTTTTCCAGTTCGGCTTCGTTGTATGCCACGCTGATGCGCTTGATGGCGCGGTTGACCGTCTGCGGATTCTGCGGCTGGCCGAAACGGTTCAGGAATACGAAGTCCGAGATTCCGTCGATCTCGTATTCGCACACCAATTCCAGTTCCTGCTGGTTGGCGCGCTCCTGTTCCAGTGCCTTCCGCACTTCGGGCAAGATCGGAATTGCCCGCTTACCGGCGGCAGTCTTGGGGGTGGACATGGTGAAATAGCAGCCGCCCACCTCGTGGTCATGGTACACCAGATTGTGCTGGATGGTGATAAACCCACTCTCGAAGTCGATGTCGCCCCAGCACAGGCCAACCGTTTCCGAGATGCGGCATCCGGTACCCAGCATGAAGGTGAACATCGGGAGCCAGTGCTGGAACTTCGGCGTTTTCTTGATGAAATTCAGAAACGCCTGCTGCTGGGGCAGGGTCAGAGCGTGGCGTTTGGGCGTTTCGTACTGGTGGGCGGCTTTAATGGCCGTCAGGACACCATCCGTGGGATTCACACGGATGTACTCATCGTCCACCGCCACCGCAAAGACCTGATGAAGAACATTCTGGATGGTTTCCAGCGTGTTCAACGCCATCTTGCCGTTGCGGACGATGCCATTGTAGTAGCTACGGATATCCGACTTGCGAATGTCCTTGAGCTTCATCATGCCGATCTCATCCCGAACAAACCGATTGTACATATAAACGTAATTGGCGAAGGTATGCTCTTTCAAGCCCACCTTGTTCTTACGCCACAGTTCAAACAGATCGTTCAAGGTCAGACTGCACTCCGGAATGCGGATGCCTTCTGCCAAGTCGTGCTGGATTTTCTCTTCCTTTTCGCGCAGCCCCTCCAAGGTTGCATCATAGATGGTATGGCGTTTTCCGTTTTTCGCAGTCCAACGGTACATATACAGCCCGTCGCTCTTGCGGTAGACCTCGCCATCCTTCAAAACACGGCCTTTATTATCTTTACGTCTTTGCATATAAACTCTCCTTTTCATGCACAGAATGTTGAAAAGGAGCCTTACGCCATGAGTATACCATGACGCAAGACTCCCTGCAACATCAAACGGTCAATTTTTGAACCGCATCAAATCGAGAATGCCTTGTCCAGATATTCGTCCAGCTTACGGCGTTTGATCAGCCGTTTGGTTCCGTTCCAAAGGACGAACTTGCATTCATCGCTATCGGTCATTGACCGCAGTTTATTGATACCGATCCCAGAGTAAGCCGCCGCTTCCTCCAAGGTCAGATTACTCTTTTGCCAAATCGGAACTTCTTTCACTTGCACCTCCATATCCTTGTAACCGGGTGCCGGGGCAGAAAGCTGGCACTTTCTGCCCCAAACGCTCCCGATGAGGTTCAGATTTCCGAGTGCCCCTCCTGTGTGTGGGGTTGTGCCGTTGGTTTGTTCGTCTGTTCTGCCTGCAAGCGGTTCAGCAGTTGCAGAACGGAATCCCGTGCTTTCTCCTTGACCTGCTCTTTGCCCTTCTGCCGGACTTCCGGTTTCAGCAGCTTCTCTTGCAGACGTGCAGCAGTGGTCTGCATGGTCTTGAGGAACTTGTCCAGCACGGTGTCCAAACGGTGAGCGGCATACTCTCTCGTGGCCTGCGGAGCCTTTCTCTCCGGGGACAGCACCCACTTCTTCGTGTCCTCGATCATCCGCATATCTTCCTTGCGGGTCTCGGTGCGTACCACGTCCGTCACGACCTCCACCGCCTTGTCATAGGCCGCAGCCGAAACATCTTCCAGCAGGGTCTCCATATCCGAAACTTTCAGGGTCAGCTCGTCCAGCTTGCTCTGCTGGGCGGCAAGCTGCTCTTTCTGCTTGGCAAGAATGAAGTCCTGCTTTTCCAAATACCTGCGGTTGCCATACTCCGCTTCTTCCTCCAGTTCCAGCCCGTGCCGCTTTGCAATCTCAAACAGCATTTTCCGACAGGCAGCATCAAAGGTGATTTTGCGGTTGTTGCGGCGGCTGAGAGGCTTGCCCGGGTCAGGCAGGTCGAAACCCAGTGCTTCCAATGCCTTTTCCTGCTGGGGTGCTACCTCGCCATACTTGTTCTCGCAGTCGAACACATGACGTTCGTGGATATGGGGTGTGCTTTCGTCCAGATGCAGTGCCCAGTCCAGCACATGGACGTGTTCGCCAAATTTGCCCTTGAACTCCTCAATGAACTCGGTGACGATGTTCAGCAAGTCCTCTGGCGAAGCGTGTTCATCCAGCGTTCCAAGCTGGTAGATAGTTTCTTCCGGGCAGGTCTTGCGGCTGGACAGCAGGTCGGGAATGGAGCGGTTGCGTTCCGTGTGCCGAATCTTGGCGTTGCGCTCATTCTGGCTTTCCACAAAAGCCGTGTAGTGGGTTTCGTAGAATTGACGTTCCACATCTGAGAAGGTTGTCGCCAGATCATCCGGGTCTTGTGGGTCAAGAGCCGAACGGAAACCGTGGAAGCAGTCCCAGTAGATGTTGCCCTTGGCTCGTTCCGGGTCGATGTGCTCACTGTTGGCAAGGTTGAAACTGCGGTCATTGTGCTTGGGGTTGTAAGTGCCGTGTGCTCCGGCTCGTCCGTTGTGTCGTGTCAGCTTCAGATAGACATCCCTCCGTTTCAACAGCTTGGCGTAGGAGAACGCAGCAGCGGAGCTGCTGGATCTGCCGCGTTTTTGCGCCAGATAATACCCAGTAGGATATGACGCACAGCATCATATCACTGGGCAAGGCGTTCCCCCTTGACTCCCTTCAACGGGCCATTTTGGCCTGTTGATTTTGGCAAGCTGGAGGTCAAAGATTTGCGAATTCCTGCCCACCAACTTGTCCGGCTTTTTCAGTTGGCCAAAATGACCAACTGATTTTGCCTGTTCCCAAAATGGTAACAGGCAGATAGACGGTCTAATAACGGCCATCTCGCCCTGATTCCCATTTTGGGGATTTGGGCAGAAACTGGTAAATGTCGCCCTCCGGCACTTACCACTCTTGGCAAACTGTCAAGCTGACACTTTGCCAACACCCCCCTATAAAGGAGAACTTGGGCGTTTTGCTGCGTACGTGCGTACGCAGCAGACGGCTTTCTCTGTACGCACGTACGCAGCGAAAGACCGAAAACGCACCATATAGGGGTCATGCCCGCCAGCCATTGGGGGTGAGGTCGGGCTGCACAAGGGCTTCGATGCCCACAAAGCCCCGGACACGCCGCCCGGACGAATTGACGATGTTGTTGGTGGATTCCAGATTATACCTGCGCTGGTTGGCGATCAGCGCATCGCTGAACCCTCTGGCCTTGATCGCATTCAGGCTGTTCTCCTCGCACCACATCTTGTAGACCTCATACAGCTCTTTCGAGCTGGTGCAGGCATCCGCCTTCAGGCGGATGTAGCCCTCGGATTCGAGGAAATCAAACACATTGTTGTTGTCCCGCTTCACCAGTTCCCGGTTGCGCTTGGCACGGTCACTCTCGGTGAACTGGAAGCCATTCTTCACCAGCCGCTGCAAGCCCTCAAATGCCCACAGCAGGATGCCCTCGACCTCTGCCGCCATCTTCTCGGCAATGTCCGGGTCATCCACACGAGACAGGGGCTTATCCTTGGTGGTCAAGATGAGCTGACGACGATAGAAACCGTCCGAGCGGTCATACAATGCCTGCAAATCGCCATTGCTGAACGCCAGCAGACGGGCGTACATCCAACCCTGATAGCTCTGCTTGCCCTTGCGCTCCAAGTCCATCTGCCCCTGTGCGGTCACGATGGACTTGACATAGTTGGTCTGGCGCAGGGCTTCCATCCGCATATCGTCGTCCACACAGAGCAGGGTGTGCTCCAGGTCAGCACGGGCAAAGCGGTTCTCCGAGATCTTGCCGATGCTGCCATCCTTCATGTTGCAGCCGAACAGCCGGGACAGCACCACACCGATCTGCGACTTGCCCTCGCCGCCGCTGCCTTTAATGACCATCATGCGCTGTCCCTTGTTGCTGGGGATCAGGCAGTAGCCGATGAACTCCTGCACCGTGGGAATGTCCTCCGGGTAGAGCAGGTCGGACAGAAACCGCAGCCAATGGGTGGGCTGCGGGGCTTTCGGGTCATACTTGACCGGGAGGCGGTTGCGCACGATCGCCGGCTTGCCCTCTTGAAAGGTACCGTCCAGATACAGGGTGCCGTTTGCCAGCGCAATGCGGTCGGTGACGGGCGGGAAGTCCTCCACCTGTGCCGCCAGTTTCAGCACGTCCACCACATTGCTGACTCGTTTGGCGATATTTGCGCCGATATGGTCTCGCAGCATATCGAAAATTTCACAGCGCAGGTTCATGGTGTCCGTGACCCTGCCTTCCGGGGTGAAAAATGCGCCATTCGAGTAAAGCAGCTGGTGGATACTCAGAAAATCATCACAAAACAGGGATTCGTTGAAGAAGCCTTTCTTGATCCATGCAGGGGTAAAATTACTCATAGGCATTCCATCCTTTCATTGGCGTTACGGAAAAACGATGTGCTCATTTTGAGTACATCGTTTTTCTCCGCAACTGGGAAATCAACGTCCCGCCGTTCTCCCCGCATGGCTTTCCTGCCCCCTTCCGGCGGCGTTTTCCGGCTCTCCCACTTGGGGGTCATCGCCGGGTATCCCATGCAGACGGTCATGCGGTTTTCAAGGTGCAACGGGCAAAACGGCAACAAAAAAGCCGTCACAAAACAGACCAGCTCTGCCTTCGCTTTTTCTGGAAGGTCATGCTAGTCGGTTATGTAACGGCTGAAAGCCAAAATGTTCATCCCCGCAGGGACTGAACGAATATGTAAAAATATGTTATATTCAATTGTTGGGATAGATTACCACAAAAATCGAGCCGTGTCAACAAAAAGTTTTGAGAAAACGTCATTTTCGGCAGCTTGCAAGAAAACGCGATGGAAACTTTGGCAAAAAGAGAGAGGGTTGGACGGTGCCAGCCCTCTTGACAAGGTTTTGGGAATCAGAATCAGGTTATCGCACCATGGTTTCAAACCGCTTCTGCAGCCGTTCAAACGTTTCGTCATCCACGGGAAGGAGCACATGAAACTCCATCTTGCCTTTGTCGTTGATCTCCGAGTGGACGTCCAGCGGACCGGGCATCCCCTCGTCATACAACATTCGCAAACACATACCCAGCTGACGGTCGGATTTTGCTAAAAGTTCGTGCATTACTTTTACCTCCTACTTTATGCAACAGTTCTGATTCGCTGGTGCGGATCGACTAACGTTTCATTGATTGCCAACTGGATACCAAGGCGATCTGCTTCTTCCGCCTTCGCAGCCGAGTGGTGCCAATTATCGGGCAGCTTTCTGATAAAAAGGGGAATCTGCTGGGTAACAGTATGCGTTTCAGAATCGTACACTTCCAACACAGGCTGTGTCACATCGCTTAGATTGATGCTCACACTTCCGGCCACATCCTCGTCCGAGGCATCTTTCACAGCCCTCTTTAACAAGGAAAGAATGTGGTCAATTTCATCCTTGTTCCGTGCACAGAGAACCAAAGCAACCAGCACCGTAACAGAGATGCCAGCAACAGCTAAAAGTCCTTTGTGCTCCTTGACCCATTGCCTGAAATCTTTCATTCGCTGCTTCATGAAAAAGAGCCTCCTCAAAATAATTTGACATTCCGCCTATGAGAGAAAATTGCCGTGGCTACAGCGGGGATAACAACGACTGCCGCCTGAACTGCAAGGCTTCCCCAATTGACAGATTCATACCACCGTTTGGCAGATGCTTCCTGTGCAGTCGGCTCCTTGTGGTCTGTTTCAACAGGTGTTTCCTTCTGCGTTTTGGAGTGTTCAACATCTTCCGGGCGATCTTCGCCAAGGGATTCAGAGTTTGCCGCAAGTTCCTCGATACGCGCCATCAGGATCGCATAGTCCTCAATGATTTCATCGCAGTTTACTGGGCAAAGGGTGCGTTGCTCTTTATGGTGAGCACAAATTGTTTCCGCAATAGCTGCAACTTGTTCGGCAGTCATAGCGTTTTCGAGTGATTCAAAAGATCGGATTTCATAGGAGAGTGCGCCGCCACAGCATACAAAGATCTTCTGATAGTCGTCCTGGACATGAGCTTTCTCGGTTGGAAGCAGAAGCATCGTGTGAAAGCTTGCCGGAAACTGATCTTGCAGGTGTTCCCGCAGGAGAGCTTCCTTAATGCTCATTTTGTCAGCAAGACTATAAGTGATCCTGCCTTCATCTTTTGTCAGCAATCCGCTCGGAGTGATCATTATATCGCCGTCCCAATTTTTGACCTCGACAACAAACAGTCCATATGGCGCAACAACGATGGCATCATACTCGGCCTGAACATCCTCGTCCTCCAACTGGACGTTATAAAGGATTCGGATGCTCTTATCCAGAGAAAGTAGCTTCAGGGATTTCCGCGCCATTCGTTCACCGCACATTCCTTTGATGTAGGTGCCGATGGTGTAGCTGAGCTCCCGCATATTGGTTTCAAAGCGGCAATATGTATCGGTCTGCGAAAACTCATACTCTTCAGCCAGCGTTTTGAAGTGCAGCATGATGTCCTTATCCCGGAGATTTTCGGCGTGGGTCTTTTCAAAAGCACCCCTTGCCATTGCGGCTTGGAGCTCTTTCAGGCGGTCAATCACTTCTTGATTGGTGTAGAGTCGGTAAGGACTTGTGCCAAGGCCCTTTAGCTGTTTTTTTATTTGACTGACCCGGCTATCATAAATGTTGTCGCCTTCCATACACACTCTCCTTATATCATTTCCCAAGTGGTTTCTCTTGACAGCTACAATTATATCTGCTATTCTTGGGGCAGTCAATAGTATATATCC